>DASXEF010000398.1:0-4207 GCA_036490255.1 Kofleriaceae bacterium | reverse complement strand
GCTCGCGCGCACCGACTTGTCCGACGCGATGCGGAGCAAGATCGTCGCGCTGCGTTGGCCGGCGACTTCTGCGACCGCCGACGCGTCGTGCGTCGCGATCTTGAGCTCGTCGAGCCGCGCGCGCAGCTTGTCGCGATCGATGCGCACCGAGACCGTGAGCTCGCGGCGATCATCGTCGACTTCGTCTTTGGTCACGGTGAACCGCGTGACCCACAGTCGCGCGTGACCGACGATCTCTTTATCGAGCTCGCCCTGGTGCGCGGTGCGAACGTCGCCGGCGACGAGATCGGCGATCGCACTGGCGACCGCGTGCGCGAACGCGTCGTCGAGTGCGGCCGTGCGCGCATCGGTCGCCGATGCGGCGGCTTCGCCTTCGGCCTCGTACGCCACGACATCTTCAGCGGCAGCGATGCGGGCGACCAGCATGCACACGACGAACGCGCGAATCACGCCGATACACTAGCACTCACTTCGCCACGATCACGAACAGCGTCGCCGGCGTCGCGCCGGTCGCGGGCGCGTCGATCGCGGCCTGCGAGATCTTGCTCGCGGTGACGTGCGGCGCGGCGCTCGCCCACGCCGGCACGTCGGTCACGAAGATCGTCGCGCCGTGCACGCCGCCGACCGTGTACCCGATCGCCGGCTTCGCCGCGCCGGCGCCGTCGACGACGATCACGCTCGCGCCGGTATCGCCGGTCGCCGCGAGCTCGCGCGGCCCGTCGATCGCTTGGCGGAGCGCTTCGATCGGCACCGCCATCGTCACGCGCCACGCACCGTCGGTCTCGGGCTCGGCGGCCACCGAATACGCGTGCGCGACCGCGGCATCGAGCCGCTGCTTGACGGCCGGATCATCCGCGCGCTTGCCGATCGTGCCGCCACCCGCGATCGGCAGCGTCGAGATCGCGCGCGCGAGCTCGAGCTTCGCCGCGTCTTCGGCCACGCGCCGCGAGGTGCCGCGTGCGGTCGCCGGGCTCGGTGCGTGGCGATCGGCGACGCCCAAGCCGTCGGCGGTGACCACCCCACGCGCCCAATCGACTCCCGCGTGCGCGATGCTCGGCAACATTGCGGCCGTGAACGCGATCGCGAGCCTCACGCAGCGATAGTGTCACGCCATGACCGCATTCGAAATCGGAACCAAGCTCGTGGAGCTCATCAAAGCCGGCAAGAACGAAGAGGCGATGAAGACGCTGTACGCCGAGGACATCATCAGCGTCGAGGCAGGCGCACCTCCCGGCCAGAGCCCGGAAGCGCGCGGCATCGCGGCGTGCATCGAGAAGGGCAACCAGTTTCGCGCTCGCATGGAAGTCCACAGCCACGACGCGACCGGCCCGTTCCCGAACGGCGACCGCTTCGCGGTCGTGCTCAGCAACGACGTCACGCCGAAGGCCGGCGGCCCGCGCTTCTCGATGACCGAGATCGCGCTCTACACGGTCAAGGGCGACAAGATCGTCCGCGAAGAGTTCTTCTACAAAATGTGAACAGCCGTTGCTCGTGCCGTCGCCGGCCGCACGTTGGTGGCATGAAGGCAGCAAAAACGATCGTGGTGGCGCTTCTCGCCGGCGTGCTCGGAGCCGGCTGCATGTCCAACAGCGGCCTCGGCGGCGATGTTGCGGACTCGCAAGACACCGGGCCGGAGCTGGTGATTCCGGCGACCGGTGGCCCACCCGTGGAGGCGGAGCCTGTCGGCGGCGACACGTACATCCCCGTCACCGGGGGCGCACCGATCGTCGGGACCGGAACGTGACCGAACAAACCTGACATATTGTTGTCATTCGGCGGGCGCATCTTCACGCCATGACGACAATCGAAATCGGATCCAAGTTGGTCGAGCTCTGCCGCGCCGGCAAAAACCACGATGTGATGGAGACGCTCTACGCGCCCGACATCATCAGCGTCGAAGCCGGCGCACCTCCCGGCCAGAGCGCCGAGGTCAAAGGTGTCGCGGCGTGCTTCGAGAAGAGCAAGCAGTGGCAGGCGCGCATGGAAGTCCACGGCGCGAAGATCGAAGGGCCGTTTCCAAACGGCGATCGCTTCGCCGTCATGTTCGAGTACGACGTGACGCCGCGTGCCGGCGGCAAGCGATTCGTGATGCGCGAGGTCGCGCTCTATTCTGTCAAGGGCGACAAGATCGCGCGCGAAGAGTTCTTCTACGCGATGTGAGCTATTCCCACTCGATCGTGCCGGGCGGCTTGCTCGTGATGTCGTAGACGACGCGGTTGATGCCGCGCACCTCGTTGATCACGCGCGAGCTGATCTTCGCGAGCACTTCGTACGGCAGCTGGACGAAATCGGCGGTCATGCCGTCGCGCGAGTGCACCGCTCGGACCGCGAGCGTCTCTTCGTAGGTGCGCGCATCGCCCATCACGCCGACCGACTTCACCGGCAAGAGCACGCCGAATGACTGCCAGATCGAGTCGTAGAGCCCGGCGGCGCGGATCTCTTCTTCGACGATCGCGTCGGCGTTGCGCAGGACGTCGAGCCGCGGCCGCGTCAGCGGACCGAGGCAGCGCACCGCGAGGCCCGGGCCGGGAAACGGCTGGCGCCAGACCATGTGGCGCGGCAAGCCGAGCTCGAGGCCGAGCTGGCGGACTTCGTCTTTGAATAGCTCGCGCAGCGGCTCGACGAGCGCCAGGTTCATCCGCTCGGGCAAGCCGCCGACGTTGTGGTGGCTCTTGATCGTGTGGCTCGGGCCCTTGAACGACACGCTCTCGATCACATCGGGATAGAGCGTGCCCTGCGCCAAGAACTTCGCGTTGTCGATCGTCTTGGCCTGCTCTTCGAAGACGTTGATGAACTCGACGCCGATGATCTTGCGCTTCTTCTCGGGATCGGTGGTCTCGGCGAGCTTCGACAGGAACCGGTCTTCGGCGTCGATCACGCGGAGGTCGACCTTGAAGTGGTCGCGGAAGATCGACGCGACGTACTCGCGCTCGCCCTTGCGCAACAGGCCGTTGTCGACGAACACGCACGTGAGCCGATCGCCGATCGCCTTGTGAATGAGCGCGGCCGCGACGCTCGAATCGACGCCGCCCGACAGGCCGCAGATCACGCGGCCTCCTTCGGAGGCGGGTCCCACCTGCTTGTGGATCCGCGCGACGGCTTCGTCGACGAACGATGCCATCGACCAGTCGCGGGCGGCGTTGCACACGCCGAACAGCCAGTTGCCGAGCAGCTCCGCGCCGCGCGGCGTGTGGACGACCTCGGGGTGGAACTGCACGCAGTGGATCCGGCGCGCTTCGTTCGCGAAGCCCGAGTAGAGGCAGTTGTCGCTCTCGGCGGTGTGCGTGAAGCCGGCGGGAATCGCGTCGACGTGGTCGCCGTGCGATGCCCAGACGGCGAGCTCGTCGCTACCGGCGAACGACTTGAACACGCCGGTCGCCTGCTTCACACGCACGGTCGCGCGGCCGTACTCGCGCTTCTCGGCCGGGCGAACCTTGCCGCCGAGGAGCAGCGCGGTGAGCTGCGCGCCGTAGCAGATGCCGAGCATCGGGATGCCGAGCTCGAAGATGCCGGCCGGGACGTGCGGCGCGCCGTCTTCGTAGACCGAGCTCGGGCCGCCCGACAGCACGATGCCGATCGGGTTCAGCGCGCGCAGCTTCGCCGGATCGTTCGCGACCGTGTACGGATGGATCTCGCAGTAGACCGACTGCTCGCGGATCCGCCGCGCGATGAGCTGCGTGTATTGCGAGCCGAAATCGAGGACGACGACGAGCTGGTGCATGCTGCGTTACTCCGCGCGGTAGTTCGGCGCTTCCTTGGTGATGATCACGTCGTGGACGTGGCTCTCGCGCAGGCCGGACGC
Organism: Kofleriaceae bacterium; assembly: GCA_036490255.1. Taxonomy (GTDB): domain Bacteria; phylum Myxococcota_A; class Polyangia; order Haliangiales; family Haliangiaceae; genus JABFXX01. The sequence goes on along the minus strand of DASXEF010000398.1, from coordinate 405 downwards.
CGAAATTTTTACGAAGCGCGCTTTCTCGTGCAGCTCGGCGATCGTCGCGCAGCCGACGTAGCCCATCGACGAGCGCAGGCCGCCGACGAGCTGATAGATCGACTCGCGGAGCGCGCCCTTGTACGGCACGCGGCCTTCGATGCCTTCGGGCACGAGCTTCTGCGGCGCGTCGTTCGAGACGTCGGCCTGGAAGTAGCGATCTTTCGATCCCTCTTTCATCGCGCCGATCGAGCCCATGCCGCGATACGACTTGTAGCTGCGGCCCTGATAGAGGATGACCTCGCCGGGCGCTTCGTCGGTGCCGGCGAACAGCGAGCCGATCATCACGGTATCCGCACCGGCGGCGAGCGCCTTCGCGACGTCGCCCGAGTACTTGATGCCGCCGTCGGCGATGATCGCGACGCC
>DASXEF010000389.1:0-5533 GCA_036490255.1 Kofleriaceae bacterium | reverse complement strand
CTGGGCACGATCTCGATCCGGCTCTGAGCTCTCTCATCGGAGACACGCCTACCGAGATCGACGTCGCACGTAAGAATCGCGTGTTCTGTAACAGGAACCTGCGCATGGACTCGATCGAAATGATCGGGTTCGACATGGATTACACGCTGGCCCTGTATCACCAGGAACGGCTCGAGCAGCTGTCGATCCAGCTCACGCTCGACAAACTGGTCAAGAAACACGGCTATCCCGAGGCGATCAAGTCGCTGATCTACGACCCGCGCTGGGCGATCCGTGGCGTGATGGTCGATCGCGAGCTCGGCAACGTGTTCAAGCTCGATCGCCACGCCCACGTGGGGCGCTGTTACCACGGCATGCGCGAGCTCTCGCACGACGAGCGCAAGGCGACGTACCGCAAAGAAAAGATCAACCTGTCGGCCGACCGCTTCGAGTGGATCGACACGCTGTTCGGTCTGCCCGAAGCCGTCATGTACGCGACGCTCGTCGAGTGGATGGAGCGCAACGGCCAGCCGTGCAAGTTCGACAAGCTGTTCGGCGATATCCGGACCGCGATCGACGAGGCGCACCGCGACGACACGCTCAAGAGCGTGATCAAGGCCGATCTCGCGGCGTTCATCGTCAAGGATCCGCTGCTCGGCGAGACGCTGCACAAGTTCCGCAGCTCGGGCAAGAAGCTCTTCTTACTGACGAACTCGCTCTACGACTACACCGACGTCGTCATGAAGTATCTGCTCGACGGTGAACGCAAGGCGTATCCGTCGTGGCGCAACTACTTCGACATCGTGATCGTCGGCGGCGCGAAACCGGCGTTCTTCAACGAGCTGCGGCCGTTCATCCAGATCGATCCGGTGACCTGTAAAGAGGTCTCGCCCACCGCCGAGGTCAAGCATCTATCGCGCGACAAGGTCTATCAAGGCGGCAACGTCGTCGCGTTCGAGCAGATGACCGGCATCAAGGGCGATCAGGTGCTCTACATCGGCGACCACATCTACGGCGACATCCTGCGGCTGCGCAAAGCCTATATGTGGCGCACCGCGATGGTGTTGCAGGAGCTCGAGCGCGAGCTGTCGGTGGGCGAGCGGCTCGAAGCGCAGATCGAAGACTTGGAGCTGCTCGACCGCCGGCACAGGAACCTCGAATCCGAGATCGACTACCAGACGCTCCGGCTCAAGAAGATCCAGCGCCTGTTCGACGACTCGACCGTGCCGCCGGTCGTGCACGACCGGCTCGACGAAGAGCGCAAGACCGCCCGCGACAACATCGAGGCGCTGCGCGAACGCGCCAACTTGATGGACCACGAGGTCGACTCGCTCGAGGCGCGCATCGACCGCGCCTACAACCCACATTGGGGCAGCTGTCTCCGCGAGGGAAACGAGAACTCGCGATTCGGTGAACAAGTAAACGATTACGCAGACTTGTACACATCGCGCGTGTCGAACTTCAGCCCGTATTCGCCGCTGCGCTACTTCCGAGCGCCGCGCCGACCTATGCCGCACGAAGTCTAGAGCAAACCGCGGGGCTCGCACGTCTCTATAGAGTATGCGGCTCCGCGTCCTCGCGTTGCTCGGGCTCGTGTGCCTGGTCGCCTATCATTATTGCGGCGGTGAGCCGGCGAAAACATCGGCGACGGTCGTTGCGACGCCAGCTGCAATCACCGCCATCCGCAACGATCCGAATCGCCTCGATCGCGTGATCCTGCGCGCGGCGATGGCGCGCTTGCGCAAGGTCGACATCGCCGCGGGCGATCTCCGGCTCGAAGGCCAAGCGGTCGACGACAAGAAGCAGCCGATCGCCGGCGCGACGATCACGCTCGACGGCGTGCGCACGACCGTGAGCGAGCAAGACGGCTCGTTCGCGTTCGATGACCTCGCGAAGGGCGACTACGAGCTCGCTGCCGAGCGCGGCCGCATGTACGGCGAAGACACGGTCTCGCTCGACGACACCAGCGATCCGCTGATCTTGACGTTGCGCTACGGCCCGACGCTCGTCGTGCACGTCGTCGATCACGCCGGCACGCCGCAGCTCGGCGTGAAGATCGACGCGAGCACGATCCCCGTGCTGACCGACGCGGCAGGCAAGGCGAGCGTCCGCGGCATGGAGCTCGGCGTCGATCGGGTCCATGTCTCGAAGCTCGGCTTCGCGTCGCAGACGGTGCGCATCGACGTCGGCGACGACATCACGCGCACGGTCGACAAGAAGATCGTGCTCCAACCGGCCGCACCGATCGGTGGCCTCGTGCTCGATCAAGACGGCAAGCCGGTGGCGGATGCGCGCGTGACCGCGCAGCTGAGCACGTGGTCCGATCAGGCCGATACCGATGCGACCGGCCACTGGAAGCTCGACGGATTCGGCGCGGGCAACGTCACGCTGACGGCGTGGAGCGATGTCGACGTGTCGCGGCCCGATCCGCCGATCTCGCTCGACGGCACGACGCCGCGCATGGATCTCGTCGTCCGCGTCGATCGCGGCGCGACGATCGGCGGGCTCGTCACCGATGCCGCCGGCAAGCCGCTTGCCGACGTCCACGTGCAAGCCGGCGCGAGCACGAGCGACAGCGACGAGCACGGCCGGTTCTTGATCGCGGGCATCGATCCGGTCGAGCTCGTGGTCCAGGCCACGACGCAAACGCTCGGTGCGCCGACGCAGACGATCACGGTGAAGCCGGCGAGCCATACGGAGCTTGCGTTCGTGATGGTCGACTCGACGATCAGCGGCACGGTCACGAACGGCCACGGCCAGCCGGTCGCGGACGTCACGATCATCGCGACCGGCTCGGCGACGAATGCGACGCAAACCGACGAATTCGGCCACTTCGATTTCGGCGGCATGCCGCCGGGCGACTACACGCTCAACGCGACGCGCGCGTCCGAGCCGACGTCGGTCGCGCCCGAGGTCCCGGCGCACACCGGCGAACATCGCGTCGCGCTCGTCGTGCCCGACGAAGCGACGATCACCGGCCGGATCGTGATGAACGGCGCGCCGGTCGACTACTTCGGTACGTTCGCGGCGCCGAGCAGCGAGAAGCCGGAAGGCCAGCCCGATCCGGTCTACGCGAACGACGGTCGGTTCTCGATCAGCGGGCTGCGGCCCGGCTCGTTCACCGTCGAGGTCGTCGGCCCCGCGTTCCAGCGCCTGATGACGCCGAACGTCACGGTCACCGCCGGCGCGACGATCGATCTCGGCGACATCGAGGTCACGCCCGGCCGAAAGCTGCACGGCCGCATCGTCGATGGCGGCGGTGCGCCGATCGCCGATGCGAGCATCGTGGTCGAGCAGGGCACGGCGATCGATGCCGAGGTCTCGCTCCGCAATTCCACGTACGGCGCGCAGACGGCGCACAGCGATGCGACCGGTCACTTCGAGATCGCCGGCTTGCCCGACGATCTGGCCGGCTACACGATCCAGGCGAATGCCGAGGTCGGCGTCGTCATGCCGCGCGAGCTCGCACCGGCGGATCTCGATCGCGAGGTCGAGCTCGTCATCGCGCAGACCGGCTCGGTCGTCGCGACGATCGTCAACCTCAAGAACGACGAGCAGTTTCTCGGTCGATTGCTGGGCAGCGGTGACATCGGGTACCGCGAGATGACGAGCGACGGCCAGATCACGTTCGATCACGTCCCGGCCGGCGACTACATGATGGTGCTCGACTACGACATGATCGTGGCGCCGATCGCGGTTCACGTCGCGCCGGATCAGGTCACGCAGGTCTCGATCACGCGGCCCGATACGTTCATTTCACTCGACGTCGCGATCGAAGGCGACACCTGCTCGGGCATCACGCTGACAGCAGCGGGCGTCTCGCGTGACCTCGACTTCGCGCAGTGCGATAACCCGCACCACGCGCTGCTCGAGCACCTGACGCCGGGCACGTATACGGTGTGCAACACGAGCTGCACGACGATCGAGGTGACGCCATCACCGTCGCGGCAGAGCGCGACGATCGTCGAACAGCCGTCTAGCGACGAGCCGAGCCCGAGCCCGAGCCAAGCAGAAGATCCGATCCCGAGCCAAGGTCCGGCGGCGGAGGTTGATCCGCCGGCGGACCCGGACGAGGCAGCGTCGACGGCGGATTGACGCCGAGCCAGCGCGCGAGCAGCGGCGCGATGCGCACCATCTCGATCTGGCCGGGCTCCGGCGCGGTCTCGCGCGCGTGCGGTTTGCGATCGGGTGCGAGCAAGATCACCGGTACCTGCTGGTCGTAGTCGTGGAGCGATCCGTGCGCGGTCGCTTCGGGCTCGTCGGAATCGGTCAAGATCCAGCCCTTCGCCGGCATGTAATAGACCTCGCCCGAGCGCGACGGATCGAACGTCAGGCACAGCGCCAGCGCGCGGCCGGTGCGCTTCTCGCAATTGCCGGAGACGTCGGCGACGCGGCCGGCTTCTTCGATCCCGGGAAACGCGCGCAACGCGAAGATGATCTTCTGCGTCGCCGACTCGAGCTCGCCTTTGGGCTGCGCCAGCAGCGCCTTCGAGAAGTAGACGTTCGGAAAATGCGCGTTGTCGACCCACGTGCCGGGTCCGAGCGTCGCGGCGGCCGCGGTGTTCGCCGCGGCGCGGATCTGATCGAACGTGAGCCGGCCGCCGTTCATCGTCTCGGGTAACGGGCTGGCGCCGTGATCGCTCGTCACGATCATCGACCAGCGATCGGAGCCCACCATCTGATCGAGCGCGGTCATGAACTGGCCGAGCTGCTGATCGAGCCGCAGCTCGAGATCCCACATCTCCCACGACTCGTGGCCCCAGCCGTGCCCGACGTAGTCGTGCGCCGACAGGCTGAGCACGAGCAGGTCGGGCGACTTGTCGGTGCCGAGCTGATCGCCTTTGATCGCGGCGAGCGCGGTGTCGAGCACGATCTGGTTACCGGCCGGCATCGCGAAGATCGCCATCGCCGCATCTTTGGTCGCGGCCGGATCGTGCGGGAACGTCTTGCCGAAGCCGTGCTCGCCGACCTCGCCCGGTTGATCGTCGGCGACGCCCGAGAGCTGCGCGAGCTTGCCGGCATCGAGCGGCGTCCACGGCCCGTTCGGCACCGGCGGATGCGTGTGGTTCCACTCGACGAGCCACGGCGGCTGCTGGCCGGTCGTTATCCACACGTGCGACGCTGCGTCGAGCCAGATCGGCGTGCCGTGACGGCCGAGCGGCAGCACGGACGCGCGATCTTTGAGCGAGATCGAAACCGCTTTCGCGCCGTTGTTCGCCGCCGCGATCGAATCGCCGATCGCGGGCGCTTCGAGCCACTCGGCGCTGATCGAGCCGTCGAGCGCTTCGACCGCTCGCAAGACCTTGCCGAACTCGGGATGCCACCACTCGTTGCCGAGAATTCCGGTGCCCGACGTCGGCTCGCCGGTGCCGAGCAACGCGTGACCGGGCGCGGTCAGCGTCGCCGCCGACGGGTGATGGCCGACGTGCCACGTGCCCTGACCGAGCAGGCGATCGAAGCCGCCGCCGTGAAACTCGGACTGCTTCTTCTCGAACGACCACTCGGGCCACTGATCGATGACGAGCAAGACGACGAGTCGCGTGCCCGATTCTTC
>DASXEF010000379.1:0-3177 GCA_036490255.1 Kofleriaceae bacterium | reverse complement strand
TCGGCCGCGGCGCGCGTCGCGAACTCGGGATGCGCGTTGAGCCCGGTGCCGACGGCCGTGCCGCCGAGCGCGAGCTCGTAGACATCGCCGAGCGCGCGGCGAATCGCGCGATCACAATGATCGAGCTGGCTGACCCAGCCGGAGACTTCTTGGCCGAGCGTCAGCGGCGTCGCGTCTTGCAAGTGCGTGCGGCCGATCTTGACGATGTCGGCGAACGCGCGCGCTTTGGCGTCGAGCGTGGCGCGCAGCTGCGCGATCGCGGGCAGCAGATGCGCATCGACGCGATCGACGATCGCGAGATGGATCGCGGTCGGGAACGCGTCGTTCGTCGACTGCGCCATGTTGACGTGATCGTTCGGGTGCACCGGCGATTTGCCGCCGCGCGTGCCGGTCGCGAGCTCGTTCGCGCGCGCCGCGATCACTTCGTTGACGTTCATGTTCGTCTGCGTGCCGCTGCCGGTCTGCCAGACCGCGAGCGGAAACTCGTCGGGAAACTTGCCGTCGATCACTTCACGCGCGGCATCTGCGATGCGCTGCGCGAGCTCGCGCGGCAATAGGCCGAGCTCGGCGTTCACCGTCGCGGCGGCGAGCTTGATCGTCGCGAGCGCGCGGATCAGCTCCGGCGGCATCTTCTCGGTGCCGATCTTGAAGTGGCGCAACGATCGCTCCGTTTGCGCGCCCCAATAGTGGCTCGCGTCGACGTCGATCGCGCCCATGCTGTCGCTCTCGCTGCGGGTCGCCATGAAGTTGGCTTACCACTTTTGCAATGCACACGGCCGGTTGCACTGCAGGGCGAGCCCTTCAGTTTCGCGAGCCAACTCGCCGTGATCGCGATCGCACCGTTTGGGCCCGATCTTGCTGAAACGGCCGGCATGCGTATCGTTTCAATCGCTCTCTTGCTCGCGGCTGGTTGTAGCGTCGAGCCAACGACTCACGTCGAAGATCTGCCCGGTCAGCGCAACGAAGCGTATCGCGCAGCCTCTGCGAAATACGGCATCTCGCAAGATTGGCTCGTCTCGCTCGGCTTCCAGCAAGGCCGCTTCGAGCCGGCGCAGGAAACCGATACGCAAGCCGATCCGTCGCTCGACATGACGGACACCGCCTACAACTTGATGACCGATACGCCGGTCATCGAGACCGACAATCCCGATCAAGACGCCGCCGATCCCAACGCTCCACCCGCGGATGTCGCGAGCTTCGGCGTGATGTACATGACCGATGCGCAGATCACGCGCGCCGCGACGCTGACGTCACTCGATCCGAATCTGATCAAGACGGACATCACCGCGAACATCGACGGCGCGGCCGCGATCCTCGCCGCCGACACGCAAGCGCTCGGCTCGCTGCCCGATGCGACGCTCGCGTTCCTCGGCGTCGAAGACGACGCCGCCAGCCTCGCGATGGACGATCTCGACGTCGCCGAGAGCATGGGCTTCGACGTCACGACGACCGACGGCGAGCGCATCGTGCTCGACGGCACCGGCGCCACGACGCCCGTCCTCGCCGAGAGCGACGAAGTCGAGACCGACGACGAATTCGCGTCGCCGTCGCGGCTCAAGGCCGGCGCGATGCCACCGTATCAATGGATCGCGTCGCCGAACTTCGGCAGCCGCGAAGGCGATCCGATCCACTACGTGATCATCCACGACATCGAAGGCACGATGGCCGGGGCGATCGCCGTGTTCAAGAACCCGGCGACCGAAGTCTCGGCGCACTACATCGTGCGCTCGCACGACGGCCACATCGTCAAGATGGTGCTCGAGCGCGACGACGCGTGGCACTGCGGTCACGGCTGGTTCAACCGCCACTCGATCGGCATCGAGCACGAAGGCTTCGCGCACAAGAAGGACGGCGGCGGCTACTACACCGAGACGCTCTACAAAGCGTCGGCCGCGCTGACCTGCTCGATCGCGGTGCGCTACGGCATCCCGGTCGATCGCAAGCACATCTTCGGTCACGAGAACGTGCCGTCGAATCTCGATTCGCACACGCTCTGCAGCGATGCAGAAGGCGTCGCCGGCAAGTGCGGCGGCATCGATCATCACACCGATCCCGGCAAGTACTGGGACTGGAAGACGTACATGAACCTCGTCGCCGACTGCGTGAAGGCGGCGAAGTAGCTCAGCGACGCCAGGCGCTGCCGTTGCCGCGTGCTGCTCCGCCGCGCTGGCCGGCGACTTCGCGGCCGCGACCAGCCGTCTCGCGCGCGTAGCCGCCGCGCTCGTACGCGCCGCGTTCGTACGCCGCGCCACGACCGTAGCCGCCGTAGCCGTACGCCGGCGCGTAGCCGCCGTACGCCGGCGCATAGCCGAAGGCCGGCGCCGGCGGGGCGCAGCACGGGTCTGCGCAGCAGGGAGCCGCAAGAGCAGGAGCGGCGCAGCAACAGCCGCCGGTCACGTTGGCGAGATCGGTGGTTTCCACGCGTTTGGTCTTCTTGGACATCGTGATGCGCCGTAAGAGCACGTGGCGAGCCATCTCCATCGCCACACGATCACGAGGGGTTACGAATTCTGCGAGCGACGGGTCCGTCTACCGTCGTCGTCGTCAGCTCGTATCGTGGCGGATGGAAATCACATCTGCTGCGCGGCTCGAAATAGCGAAGTCACGACGATCGTTACGCTTCGAGGAGCTTCGTTGCAGTTGCGACGGACGCGAGGCGAGGCGCTTCGCAGCTGTTGTCGAACGCACTCCTGCCTATCGCTCATTTGAGTACGAGTACGAGTACGATTTAGAGGTCGTCGTCTGGCGGCGTCGCGTGACCGACGCTCTCGCGCAACATGTCGGCGCGAGGGCCGGCGTCGGCGAAGCTCGGATCGCGCTTCGTCACGGCTTCGAAGTAGTACAGCGCTTCGCCGCCGTCGCCGATCGATTCGTAGGTCTGGCCGATCTCGTAGTAGAGGCTGAGCCGTTCGCGATCCGACGGGTTCGCGTGCAGGCCCTGCTTGAACTGATGGATCGCTTCCTGCGGGTTGCCCTGCTCGCGGTGACACATGCCGATCATCACGCGGCATTGCACTTCGCGATTCGGCGCGCGCAGCGTCTTCTCGAACGCTTTGATCGCCTCGTCGAACAAGCCCATCTCTTTGTACGCGAGGCCGAGATCGTAGTGCGTCTCGGCATCGCCCTCGTCGACGGGGTTCTCGAGCATCACGGTCGGCTTGCGCTTCTTCACCGGCG
>DASXEF010000369.1:0-3610 GCA_036490255.1 Kofleriaceae bacterium | reverse complement strand
GACGAGCGGGATCATGATCTCGGGCTCGATCGTGATGCCCGCTTTCGCCACTTCCGCGGCGGCCTGCCCGATCGCGGTCGCCTGGACCTCGTAGATCTCGGGGAACGTGATCGCCAAGCGGCAGCCGCGATGGCCGAGCATCGGGTTCGCCTCGGTGAGGTCCGCGACCTTGCGCGAGATCTCCTGCGGCGTCTTGCCGAGCGCCTTCGCGACGTCTTCGATCTCCGCGTCCTGGTGCGGCAAGAACTCGTGCAGCGGCGGATCCAACAAGCGGATCGTCACCGGCAGACCCGCCATCACGCGGAACAGCTCAGCGAAGTCGCCGCGCTGCATCGGCAAGATCTTCTCGAGCGCGGCTCGGCGGCCGGCTTCATCGTTCGCGACGATCATCTCGCGCACCGCCAAGATCCGCTCGGGCTGGAAGAACATGTGCTCGGTGCGGCACAGGCCGATGCCCTCGGCGCCGAAGCTGCGCGCGGTCTTCGCATCCGTGGGCGTGTCCGCGTTCGTGCGCACTTTGAGCGTGCGGAACGAGTCGACCCACTGCATCAGCGTGCCGAGCTCGGAGCCCATCTCGGCGGGCACGAGCGGCGCTTTGCCCAAGAACACCTCGCCGGTCGTGCCGTCGAGCGTGAGCGTGTCGCCTTCTTTGAGCTTGTGCTCTTTGCCGCCGCCGACGAACGCGGCCTGCTTCTTCGGCGCGTCGACGCGGAGCGAGCTGCACGCGGTGATGCAGCACTTGCCCATGCCACGTGCGACGACGGCCGAGTGACTCGTCATCCCGCCGCGCGCGGTGAGAATACCGACCGCGGCCTTCATGCCGTGGATGTCCTCGGGCGACGTGTCGGTCCGCACGAGCAACACGGTCTCGCCCTTCGCGGCCCAGTCTTCGGCGGTCTTCGCGGTGAACACGACGCGGCCGATCGCGGCGCCGGGCGACGCCGGCAAGCCCTTCGCGATCGGCGACGGCCGATGCGCCGGATCGATCGTCGGATGCAAGACCTCGTCGAGCTTCGCCGCATCGATGCGCAGCACGGCTTCTTTTTGCGTCAGCTTGCCTTCTGCGACGAGCTCGACCGCGACTTTGACCATCGCCTTGCCGGTGCGCTTGCCGTTGCGCGTCTGCAGCATGAACAGCTTGCCGCTCTGGATCGTGAACTCGAGATCCTGCATGTCGCGGAAGTGATCTTCGAGCAGCTTCGCGACGCGCACGAGCTCGGCGTGCGCCTCCGGCAATCGCTTCGCGAGCTCGGCGATCGGCTCCGGCGTGCGAATGCCTGCGACCACGTCTTCGCCCTGCGCGTTGATCAAGAACTCGCCGTACAGGTGCGCGTCGCCGGTCGCCGGGTTGCGCGTGAACGCGACGCCGGTCGCGCAGTCGTCGCCGAGATTTCCGAACACCATCGCCTGGACGTTGACGGCCGTGCCCATCGACGCCGGGATGCCGTTCATCTTGCGATAGACATCGGCGCGCGGGTTGTTCCACGACGCGAACACGGCGCCGATCGCGCCCCACAGCTGCGCGCGGACGTCGTCGGGAAACGGCGTGCCCGTGGCTTTTTTTACGAGATCTTTGAAGACCTGCACCGTCTCGCGCAGCGCGGCTTCCGACAGATCTTGATCGCGGTTGGCCTTGTACTTGTGCTTGATCGCGTCGAGCGCCTGATCGAACGGCTGCTCGGCATCTTCGGACGGCGCGACGACGCCCAGCACGACCTCGCCGTACATCGCGACGAAGCGGCGATAGCAATCCCACGCGAACCGCGCGTTGCCCGATTGCTTCGCGAGCGCGTCGACGGTCTCGTCGTTGAGCCCGAGGTTCAGGATCGTGTCCATCATGCCCGGCATCGACGCGGGCGCGCCCGAGCGCACGCTGACGAGCAGCGGGTTCGTCGCGTCGCCGAACGTGCGCTCGGCGAGCTGCTCGACCTTTTGCAACGCGGTCGCGACTTCGGCCTCGAGCCCGTCCGGATAGTTTCCGACGCCGTGCTGCATGACGAAGCGACAGACCTCGGTCGTGATCGTGAAACCCGGCGGCACCGGCAAGCCCAGCGACGCCATCTCGGCGAGGTTCGCGCCCTTGCCGCCGAGCTGCGCTTTGTCTTTGGCGCGGCCTTCCGCCGTGCCACCGCCGAACGATTTCACGAACGTCACGAGGGAGCTCCTAGCTTGCGAAGGTCTGCGATCTGCGCGTAGCGGTCGATGAGCAACGCGAGGAGCGCGAGCCGGTTGTCGCGCAGCTTCGGATCCGGATCCATCACCATCACGCCGCCCTTGTCGAAGAACGCGGCGACGGTCGGTCGCAGGCTCTCGAGCGATGTGAACACGGCGGCGTAGTCTTGCTTGGAGAGCGCGTCTTGCTCGTCGATCGCGGCCTTCACGACGGCGGCGTAGAGATTCTTCTCGACGTCGCTGGTGAAGACGTCGGGATTCGGCGTGGCCGTGACGGCGATCTTCTTCGCGCGTGCGTCGTCTAGGATGTTGGCGACCCGCTTGAACACCTCGCGCGCTTCTTTCGAGATCTTCGCGCACGCGAGCGCGCGGGCACGCGCATCGATCGCGTCGTGCCAGCCCTGTTCGAGCGCTGCATCGGCATCCTGTGGAGGGATCCCCTGCTCGACGAAGATGCCGCGCAGGCGCGTGCGCATGAAGTCATCGAGCTTCGTGCGATCGGCGAGCTTCACGCCGTGCGACGCGAGCGCACCGACGGTCGCGTCGAACAGCTTCGCGTAGCCGTCGCGCCAGCCGCGGTCGAGCACGATCTGCCACACGCCGATCGCGGCGCGACGCAGCCCGAACGGATCCGCGGAGCCACTCGGCTCGAGCCCGACCGCGAAGCAACCGACGAGCGTGTCCATGCGATCGGCGAGCGCGACGACCGCGGCGACGTCCGATTTCGGCAGCTCGGCGCCCTGCCCTTTGGGCCACCAGTGCTGCTCGATCGCGTCGGCGACGTCGTCGGGCAGCTTGTGAAAGCGCGCGTAGTGCTTGCCCATCGTGCCCTGGAGCTCGGGAAACTCGCCGACGGCTTTCGACGCGAGATCTGACTTGCAGTAGCGCGCGGCTTTGGCGGCATCGTTGGTCGGGATCGCGGCGACGATCTGCTCGAGCCGGCGGACTTTGTCGCCGATCGTCTTCGCGCCATCGCCGAGCTTCGCTTGAAACACGACGCCATCGAGCGTCTTGTTCCACGCGTCGAAGCTGGTCTTTTTATCTTCGGCGAAGAAGAACTTCGCGTCGCTCAAGCGCGACGCCAGCACCTTCTCGTTGCCGTGCGAGACCACGGCCGGATCTTTGACGATCGTCGCCGCGAGCGTCGCGAACGCCGGCGCGAGCGTGCCGTGCGCATCTTCGAACGCGAAGTAGCGCTGGTTCGTACGCATCGACGTCACGATCATTTCCTCGGGAACTTCGAGGAACGACGGATCGAAGCGGCCGAGGATGCCGACCGGCCACTCGCCGAGGTTGGTCACTTCGGCGACGAGCGCGTCGTCGGGCCGCATCGTCAGCTTCGACTCGCTCGCGAGCCGCCCGAGCTCTTTGACCACGATCGCGCGGCGCTCGTCGGCATCGACGACGACGTGCGCGGAGTGCAGCGTCTTGACGTACG
>DASXEF010000351.1:0-8996 GCA_036490255.1 Kofleriaceae bacterium | reverse complement strand
ACTCGCGCGCGCGGTGCGTCGCGGCGTCAAGGTCAGCGTGATGGTGCCGGGCAAATCCGACGTCAAGATGATCGAGTACGCGAGCGACTACGTGCTGCGCCGGCTCGCGCGCCGCGGCGTCGAGATCCTGCACTGGCAGGGGCCGATGATGCATGCGAAGACCGCGGTCGTCGACGGCGTGTGGTCGACCATCGGCAGCTACAACTTCGACGCGCAGAGCCGCTGGCACAACCTCGAAGCCACGCTCGAGATCTTGGATCCGAATGTCGGCGCCGCGCTCGTCGCCGAGTACGACGGCGATCGCGCGCACTGCGTGGCGTACGACGAGGCCGCGTGGAAGCGCTTGCCGTGGTGGCGCAAGGCACTTGCCTGGCTCGGCTATCGCCTGCGCCGTTTCTTGTAGCTATGCTTGCTGGCGTGGCGGACCCGTACTCGGCTGACCAGCTCGCGATGCTGCAGCGGCAGATCGCGCACTTCGCGAGCGACGACCACATCCGGGCAGAGGTTGCGGTGTGGCGCGACGCGACGCCGACCGAGCGACTCGCCGAGCTCGAGGCGATGTGTAAAGTCGCCGATCATTTTCTTGCGCAGCTCGCGCCCGATCAGCTCGAGCGCGTTTTGACACGCGAGCCTCTCCCCGCGGAATCGCTCGCGCGGCTCGCTCAGCTACGCACGCGATGACCGCGTTCGAGTTATCCGCGCACATCGCGGCATGCTGCGACGACGAGCTACCAGAACCCGTGCTCGAAGACCTCGTCCGCAGGTTCAAGCCGGCGCAGTAGCGTGTTTTGTAGCAGCTGCTTCGTTTCGAAGCAGCGCACCGACGTGGTGTCGAGCACTTGGCCTGGCATCGAAGCTGCTCTTTACCCGGTCATGACGAACGATCTGACGGTCCGCTTTCTCGGTGTGCGTGGCTCCATCGCGACGCCCGGCATGGCCGCCGGTGGCAACACGTCGTGCGTCGAGGTGGTCGCCGGTGATACGCGCATCATCCTCGACGCGGGCACCGGCTTGCGCACGCTCGGCAACGAGCGCATGCAACACGGCCCGCGCCACTCCACGATCTTGTTGTCGCATCTGCATTGGGATCACGTCGCCGGCCTGCAGTTCTTCACGCCGATCTACGTGCCCGGTCATCGCGTCGAGATCGCGAGCGGTCCGAACGGCGTGATGTCGCACGACGCGGCGATCCGCGCGCTGTTCAAGGCGCCGTTCTTTCCCGTCGACTTCGACGATCTCGCCGGCGCCGTGTCGACGCGCGAGCTGCGCGGCGCGCATGACCGCTTCGAGATCGGCGACATCACCGTCACGATGGCGCGCCTCAACCACCCCGATCCGGTCTACGGCTATCGCCTCGATCACGCCGGCCAGTCGATCGTCTACGCGACCGACACCGAGCACTTCTCGTGCGTCGATCCGACGCTCAAGAAGCTCGCGGCCGGCGCCGACATCTTGATCTACGACTCGCAGTACTCGCCCGAGGAATATCCGAGCAAGGTCGGCTGGGGCCACTCGACGTGGGCCGCCGGCGCCGAGCTCGCGCGCGCGGCGGGCGTGCCGCAGCTCGTGATGTTTCACCACGACCCGAACCGCAGCGACGAACAGCTCGCCGCGCTCGAGGCCGATGCGGCGCGTGCGTTGCCCGGCACGGTCGCGGCGCGCGAGGGCATGGTGCTGAACGCGCGCGATGCGGAGAAGGCCGCCGCGGCGTGACGTCAGCAGCCGATGCGCTGCGTCGCGATCGCGACGTCGTCGATGTAGATCTCGAAGCCGCCGGCGTTCGCGCGGGTGACGCCGACGGCGGTCGTATCGTAGCTGTCGCCGGCGTTGAACAGCGTGCCCTCGGTGCTGGCGCTGCCGTCGACGTAGACGGTCGCGGTCGCGGCGGAGCCGAGCTCGATCACGAGCTCGACGCACGTCCAGGTCGCGGTCGCGGCGGTGGTGTGGCCGGCGAGATCGTGCAGCCCGGCGCTGCCGAACTCGGACAGCGACCACGCACCGACGTCGTTCGCGTTGACCTCGACGTATTGCGATGCCGTGGCCGGTGCGCCGAGCGTGACCTCGAGCGTGCCGATGTAGTTGACGAGCTGCGCGGACGAGTAGACCCATTCGCGAATCGCGAGCGTGCCGGTCGAGACCGCGGAGGATGTGTAATAGACGTCGCCTTCGGCGCCGGCGCCCATGTCGGTCGGCACGCTCGAATCGAGGCCGTAGTTGCCGGTGTAGCGCGCGCCGGTCGTGACGACCTGCGATGCGGGGACGTCCTCGCCGGTCCATTTCATCAGCGTGCCGGACTCGAAGTCGTCGCAGAACACGGTGAAGCTCGGGCACGCGCCGCCGAGCGCGGTGTCGGTGCTCGCATCGCTCGCCGGCGTATCGCCATGCACGATCGCAGCGTCGCGCGGCTGACTTCCGAGATCGAAGTCGAGACGCCCGCAGGCCGCAACGCACAACCCGACAGCCAGCAACCGCATCGCCAACGGATCGTAGCGCGCCTGAGGCTCGCGTGAAGCATGCGATGATGACGCTCGTCATGAGCGAGCACGAGCAGCGATTCGAGCTGCTGGCCGATCTCGGCGCGATGATCGCCGGCGAGGTCGAGCTCGACGACTTGCTCGCGACGTTCGCGACGCGCGTCGCACGTGCGCTCGCGGCCGATCGCGCGACGCTGTGGCTGATCGACGGCGCGACCGGCGACATTCGCTCGCGCGTCGCGACGCTGCCCGAAGCCAACGAGCTACGCGTGCCGGCGAGCCACGGCATCGTCGGTCACGTCGCGGCGAGCGGCGAGGCCGTCAACGCGCGCGATGCCTCGGCCGATCCGCGCTGGGGCGGCGAACAGATCGGCCACTACAAGACCACGTCGATGCTCGCGGTGCCGATCGTGCGGCGCGGCGAGATCCGCGGCGTGTTGCAGGTGCTCAACAAGCGCGACGACGTGTTCGACGCGCGCGACGAAGACTTCGCTCGCATGCTCGCCGAGCAGATCGGCCGCGCGCTCGACTACACGACGCTGCGCGGCGACGACGCGCAACGCGGCATGCGCGTCTCCGGCCGCTTCAACCACGTGATCGGCCGCTCGCCCGCGATGGCAGCGGTCTACGAAGTGATCGTGCGCGCGGCGCAGACCGACGCGACCGTGCTGCTGCACGGCGAGACCGGCACCGGCAAGGGCCTGCTCGCCCGCGCGATCCACGTCAACAGCGCGCGCCGCGACGCGCCGTTCGTCCACGTCGATTGCACCACGTTGCCGGCCGCGCTCGTCGAGAGCGAGCTGTTCGGCCACGAGCGCGGCGCGTACACCGGCGCCGATCAACGCGTGCTCGGTAAGGTCGAAGCCGCGAACGGCGGCACGCTGTTCCTCGACGAGGTCGGCGAGCTGCCGCTGCTGTTGCAGGCGAAGCTGTTGCGCTTCGTGCAAGAGCGCCAGTTCGAGCGCGTCGGCGGCCGCGAGACGCTCACCGCCGACGTCCGGCTCGTCGCGGCGACCAACCGCGATCTCGAGGCGATGTCGGCGCGCGGCGAGTTCCGCAGCGACCTGTTCTTTCGCCTGCGCGTGGTGGAGATCTTGATCCCACCGTTGCGCACGCGCGGCGAAGACATCGCCGATCTCGCCGATCACTTCGTGCGCCAGCTCGCGCGCCGCTATCGCAAGGGCAAGCTCGAGCTCGATGCGAGCGCGCATGCTGCGCTGGTCGCCTACGCGTGGCCGGGCAACGTGCGCGAGCTTGAGAACACGATCGAGCGCGCGGTCGTGCTCGCGACCGGACCGGCGATCGCCGCCAAAGATCTCGCGCTCGAAGCGCGCCGCCAGCAGTCGCAGGCGATCGCTCTCGCAGATTCCGGCGACGGCGTCACGCTGCCACACGGCCTCACGCTCGACGACGCCGAACGGCGTTACGCGCGCGCCGTGCTCGAGCGCGAGAACGGCAATCAATCGGCCGCGGCACGCGCGCTCGGGATCAGCCGCAACAAGCTCGCGCGCTTGTTGCGCGGATGATCGATAGATGAGGTAATCGCGTCGTGCGTCTCGTCCTCGCGATGTCGATCCTCTTCGCGCTCACTCGTGTCGCGATGGCCGACGACGACGCTAAAGGGGAAGCAGGCCGCCCCACCGACAAAGGCGCGTTCGGCATCGGCATCATTCTCGGCGAGCCCACCGGCGTCACCGCGAAGCTCTACTTGCGCGACGATCGCGCGATCGACTTCGCGGCGGGTGCGGCGTTCGCCGCGGGCGGCCTGCAGCTCCACAGCGATTACTTGTTCCACCCGTGGATTCTTCAAGATCGCGATTCGTTCGTGCTGCCGGTCTATCTCGGCCCGGGAGCGCGCATCATCGACTATCAATCCGGCTCCGACGCTCCGAGCCACCTCGCGATCGGCATTCGCGCGGTCGTCGGCCTGCTGTTCGATTTCAAGAGCGTGCCGCTCGACGTGTTCGTCGAGGTCGCGCTCGTCGGCCAATACGATTTCTTGAACTCGGCGCTCGAGACCGCCGGCAATTCGCACTGGGGTCTCGCGTTCAACGGCGGCGCCGGCGTGCGCTACTACTTCTGAACGCTTCCGATCGCGCGCGCGCTGCGCTAGAACGAGCGCAGGTGCGGGCGAAGCCGAAGGCTAAAACGGTGGCGAAGGTCGCGAAGGCGAGCAAGCCCGCGAAATCGGCGCGCAAGCCCGACGACGCAGCCGAGCCGAAATCGAAGTCGAAAGACGACGCGGCGACGCGCGGCGATCGCAGCAAGCGCTTGCTCGATCTCGTGATGATCTTGCTCGGCGCGCGCACGCCGGTGACCTATCGCGAGATCCGCGAGCAGTTCGCCGCGTACCAGACGCTCAACATCGAGGCCGGGCTGCGCGCGTTCGAGCGCGACAAGGCCGACCTGCTCGATCTCGGCGTGCCGATCCGCTACGTCACGCCCGACGAGGACGACTCGCTCGAAGACGGCGGCTACGTCATCGACCTCAAGCGCTTCAAGATGCCGGAGGTCCGGCTCACCGCCGAAGAGATCTCCGCGCTCGTGCTCGCGGCCTCGGTCGCGCAGGCGATGCCGGGCGGCGCCTATCCGAAAATCGTCGACCTCGCGCTCAAGAAGCTCGCGTTCGATCTGCCCGATCTGCCCGACACGCCGACGGAGTTTCCGCGCCCGGCGAACAACGCGCCGACCGTGCTCGTGCACTTTCCGGGGCGCGCGATGCCGCAGGCGAGCGCCGACCTCGATATCGGCGAAATCTACGCGACGCTCGAAGCCGCGACGCGCCTGCACAAGCGCGTCACGCTGACCTACGCGACCGCCGCGACGGCGATGACCTCGCGCCGCGACGTCGATCCGTACGCGATGGTCTACCGCGAGGGCGCCTGGCTCGTCGTCGGTTGGTGTCACCTGCGCCACGAGATCCGCTCGTTCCGCGTCGATCGCATTCGCGAGGCGATCATGGCGCCGAAGCCGAAATCTCCCGACTTCGAGCGGCCGGTAAACTTCGACATCAAGGCGTACACGCTGCGTTCGCCGTGGACGTTCACGAGCGAGCCGCCCGAAGAAGTCCAGCTCGCGTTCACCGCCGACGCCGCCGAGATCGCGAACGAAGATTTCGGCTCGACCGCGGTCAAGCGAATCGATCCAGACTTCACGCTGATCACGTTCGACTGCGCGAACCCCGAGTTCGCGACGAGCCGCGTGCTCGGCGCCAAAGGCGCGCTACAAGTCACGCGCGGTGATCGCTTGCTCGCGCGGATCGCCGCCGAGCTCGCCGCGATCGAGGAACGCTACCCGGACGTGAACAATGCGTGACGTCGCGCAGCGGTTGCGCCGCCTGCTGTTCATCGTGCCGTACGTCGCCAAGCATCCCGAAGGCGTCGAGGTCGGCGCGCTCGCGAAGCAGATCGGCACCGAGCGCGAAGAGCTGCTCGCTGATCTCGAGCTGCTGTCGCAAGTCGGCCCGCCCGACGGCGATCCGGGCGAATACTTGCTGGTCTCTGTCGACGAAGGCCGCGTGTTCGTCGATCTCGCGCACCGGCTGACGCGCCCGCTGCGGCTCACCGCCGCCGAAGGCTGCTCGCTCTTGCTCGGCATTCGCGCGCTGCGCGAGAGCGGCATCGCGCCGTTCGACGCGGCGATGCAATCGGCCGAGACCAAGCTGCTCGCCGCGCTCGGCCGCGACGCCAACGAGGCGAAGTCGCTCGCGACCACGACCGTCGTCGCGTCGATCTCGTCGCCGGCCGAAGCTGCGGTCGCCGCGCACCTGCGCGCGCTCGTCAGCGCGGCTCGCAAGCGCGAGCGGCTCGAGATCGATTACGTGTCGGCGTCGCGCCACGACAACGAGCGCCGGCCGATCGATCCGTACGGCATCGTGCATCACGCCGGCGAGTGGTACGTCGTCGGGTTCTGTCACAAGCGCGGCGACGTCCGCACGTTCCGCATCGATCGCATCGCGGCGCTGCGCAACACGCAGCCGAGCGTTCGGTTCGAGCGGCCCAAAGACTTCGATCTCGAAGCGTATCGTCGCGAGCGGCTCTACGTGCCGAGCGCCGACGCGATCACCGTACGCATCCGGCTCGATCCGCTCGCGGTCAACCGCATCGGCGCGACGTGGCCGGTCGGCGAGGTCACGATGCAAGACGACGGCTCGGCCGAGCTCCTCGTCGATTGCGAAGGCTTCGAGTGGGTCACCGGTTGGGTGCTCCAGCTCGGCCGTCACGCGTGGATCGTCGGCCCCGAAGATGCGCGCGTCGCGATGCGCGATCGAATCGCGCGGCTACGCGCTCAGCTGCAGCTCACTTCGGTGTGACCGCGAAGCCCTGCTCGAGCTGAAACTGCGCCTGCTGCGCATCCGAGCCGCCGCCCGGAACGCCGACGATCACGGCGGTGAAGTTGCTCGACAGTACAGACGTCGACTGCGGAACCGCGGCGCCGTCGGTGATCGTCACCGCGAGCGTGCCAATGCCACCGATCTTCTGGAACGAGGTGTGCTCGTCGGCTTTGAAGTCGTTGCCGGCGAGCTTGATCTTGCCGTTGATCACCCACTGGTTGCCCCTGTGCGAGACCAGCTCGAAGTCGGCCGTCTCGGTGGTGTCGAGCTTGTCGGCGATCTTGAACGGCTGCGTCACCGTCCACTTCGCGCCGACACCGATCGGCTCGGTCGGCAACTGCGGCCACATCGGCATCAGCGACAGCTTCACGAGCGCGACCGCGTTGAGCGCGGCCTTCTCGGCCTTGTCGAGGTGGATGGTCATGTCGCCGAGCTTGCCGTCGACACCGATCGAGCCCGAGATCACGAGCCCGACGATGCCTTGCATCTGCTCCTTGAACTTGTCGGTCGACGTCTTCGAGCCGGCGCGATCTTTCGCGTCGACCGAGCCGACCGACAGCTTCCACTTCGCACCGCCGTCGGAGCCGACGTCCGACAGCTCGACGTCGGCCGGCAGCACGAGCGTCGGCGCGACGTCTTCGGAGTTACCGCCGAGCGATGCCGGTGCGGCCTGCTTGCCCGAGAAATCGAGCGCGAGCTCGACGTGCTGCTTCGCGCCGGTCGCGAGCGCGAGCTTCAACACGGCCTTCTTGCCGGTGCCGGGCTTGACCAGCTTGAGCGTCGTCTGCGGTGCCGTGATCGGCAAGTCGAGCGGCTTCGGCTGCTCGGGCGGCGGCGGCGGCGGTGGTGGCGGTGCTGCATCCGGCGGCGCTGGTTCGGGCAGCGGCGACGTCGCGGGTTGAGGATTCGATCCGCCGCACGCGAGCAACGCGACGAAAAACAGTGACCAAGCACGTGTCATGGAAGGCCCTATAACACGCTCCGTGCACACGCGCGCTGCGCGCCGGCGCACGCTGTTTGCCGGCATTTCAGACTCTTGGGCCTGCCTATCCAGCCGGCTTGGGATCGGCACGGCCGATGCTTTGATTAGTTTGCAGGAGTAACCCGTGACCAACACGAAACCTCAGCTAGCGATGCCGCCGTCGTGGGAAGACCTGCTCGAGCAGGCGGCCTCGCGCTGCGACGTCGATCCTGACTCGTTCGTTCGCGGCGCGTGGGCGGCCTACCTGGACGCCCGCCCCGGAATGCGCGAGCACCTCGAAGACCTTCAACTCAAAGCGCAGCTCGAGGAGCTGCGCAAAGACGGCCGCATCGGGATGGCCTAGCTACTGACCTTCGTTGACGGTGACCTTGTTCATCTTGACCGCCGTCTTCGGGCGGTCGCCGCTCGCGGTCGGCGTCGTCTCGATCTTCTTCACCACGTCCATCCCCGACGTGATCTTGCCGAAGACCGGATGACGCGACGGGCCCGGTGTGAACCAGTCGAGCCGGCCGTTGTCGACCGTGTTGATGAAGAACTGCGCGCCGCCCGAGTTCGGGCGCCCGGTGTTCGCCATCGACAGCGTGCCCGGTTGGTTCGAGATCTTCGCGTTCGCTGGATGCTCGTCCTGCACGTTGCCGAACGGCGAGTTGCCGGTGCCGCAGCGCGGGCTATTCGGATCTTTCGAATACTCGCAGCCGAATTGGATCATGAAGTCTTTGATCACGCGGTGAAAGTGCAGGCCGTCGTAGAAGCCTGACTTCGCGAGCTTGATGAAGTTGCCCGCCGTGATCGGCATCTGGTCCACGAAAATTTCCGCCGTGAACGAGCCTAGAGACGTATCGAATGTCGCCGTCGGATTCGCCATGGCCCGTGCATAACACGATCGTCAGGCGACGCCGTCGATCGCGAGCGCGATCATGCCGACGAGCTTCTGCGCCTCGGGATGCTCGACGTTCGCCATGATGAACTCGTGCACCGCGAGCTGCGCTTGCTCGAGCCGCGGGAGTGAATCGTTCGACGCGAAGTCGAGATCTTCGTACGTCAACGAGCGCACGCGACCACCCGCTCGCCGAAACGCCTCGGCCACCAGCGCGCAGTGAAACACCACGTTCACCACAGCCTCGGTGCCGCCGAGCTCTTTCTCGTGTGCGGTCAGGAACTGACACGCGGGCGTCTGCTTGTCGTAGAACGCACCGACGAGCTCCGA
>DASXEF010000326.1:0-9600 GCA_036490255.1 Kofleriaceae bacterium | reverse complement strand
CCGGCCGCGTCCACGAAGCGTGCGATGCGTACGCGACGAGCGACAAGCTCACCGCGAGCCTCGACACCGAGAAGATGCTCGCCGATTGCTACGAGCAAGACGGCAAGCCGGTCACCGCGGCGAAGCTGTATCGCTCGATCTCCGACAAGGCCGACAAGAAGGCGATGCTGGCGAAGGCGACGAAGCTCGAGGCGAAAGCGCCGCGGCTGCGCTTCGCGATCAACCCGATGCCATCCGGCATCGTCGTCAAGGTCGACGGCGTCGAAGTCTCGGCGACCGAAGACGCGCCGGTCGATCTCGGCCCGCACGAGGTCACCGCATCGGCACCGGGCTACGCCGGTCACGCCTCGGCACCGGCCGATCGCGATCACGCAATCGTCGACGTGATCGTGCGCATGGAGCCGCACGCCGACCCCGCGCCACCGCCAGCGCCGGCTCCAGCGACCTCGCCCGCGCCCGAGCAGCCGGCGCCGGCGCCGATGTCGACACCTCCTGCCGTCGGCGCGCCGATGGCGGCGATGCCCGAGCACGACGACGGCATGTCGCACGGCCACCGCAAGCGCAACGGCATCGTCGCCGCGGCGATCGGCGGCGGCGTGCTGGTCGCATCCGCCGGGATGTACGGGCTCGCCGAGAGCAAGTTCGACGACGAGCACACGCTGTGTCCCGACTCGAAGTGCGCGAACAACGCAGACCTCGCGAAGGCAAACTCGACGCTGTCGGAC
Source organism: Kofleriaceae bacterium (assembly GCA_036490255.1). Classification (GTDB taxonomy): domain Bacteria; phylum Myxococcota_A; class Polyangia; order Haliangiales; family Haliangiaceae; genus JABFXX01. The sequence goes on along the minus strand of DASXEF010000326.1, from coordinate 8,875 downwards.
GCGCGCGTCTATCGCGACATCGGCATCGGCGCGAGCATCGGCGGCGGCCTGCTGGTGATCGCCGGCGCCTACTTGCTGCTCACGCCGCACCACGACGATTCGCACGTGTCGCTGTCGATCGGCCACGACGCCGCGGGCATGGCGTACACCGGTCGCTTCTAGCGGCTCGCTCTGCATCCGAAACCCTCGAGCGCGACTTGGCGAGCAACGCGACCAACGCGCCCGTGCCGCAAGCTGACGAGTTACATCGGCGACGTTCGCTCAGATTTCGGGCTCGGGCTCGGGCTCGGATCTCAGCGCGATGGCAAGCGGTCGGGGAAGTCGGTGATCACGCCGTCGACGCCGAGCGCGATCATGCGCACGATCGCATCGTGGTCGTCGACCGTCCACGGCAACACGCGCAGGTGCAGCGCGTGCGCTTCGGCGACTTGCGGGCGCGTCAACGTCTCGTAGTCGGGCGACCAGATCTGGCAGCCAAACTGCGCGACGAGCTGTGGCACGTCCGAGCCGAGCGCGAGCCCGTCGGTCCACGTCGAGTCGGGGATGTGCGCCTCGGTCAAGCACGACCGCGGCACCTCGGGCGCGATCGCGGCGACGCGGCGCAACCCGCGCCAGTCGAAGCTCTGGATGGTCACGCGATCGATCACGCCGAGCTCGCGCGCGATCGCGACGATCGCATCGGCGACCCGATCGGGCGGCGCCGTGTCATCGGGCTTGCCCGGCGTCGTCTTGATCTCGATGTTGTAGCGAATGCGGCCCGCGCTCTTGCGCTCGGCATCGACGATCACGTCGCGCAGCTTCGGGATCCGCACGCCATCGCCGCCGAGCTGATCGGCGAACCGCGCCGCGTACGCGGTGCCCGGCGCGATCCGGCCGACGTCGTAGTGCTCGAGCGCGTCGAACGCGAGCGAACGCAGCGCCGGCCCGGTCGATGGCAGCCACGCGCTGCCGTCGCGCGTGATGTCGGGGTTCAAGTGCTCGTCGTGATGCACCACGAGCACGTCGTCGGCGGTGAGCATCACGTCCATCTCGAGCGTGTCGACGCCGAGCTCGATCGCGCGATCGAACGCACCGATCGTGTTCTCCGGGCGCAGCCCGCGACAACCGCGATGGCCCTCGTAGTCGAGCCGCATCGGCGCTTCGACCGGCTGCGTGATCGACGGCGGCGGTAACGGCGCGGTGCACGCGCCGACCGCGATCGCGAGAGCAGCGTTACGCACGCCGCGACGCTACCACTGCCGCCCGAACGGCGCGTGGTCGCGGTTTATTTCGCATGCGACGTGCGGAATCCACCGGCGAAGTCGCACGTTCGGCCGTAATGCATCACACCGCCGTTGCGCGCGTGCTCGTCGGGCTCGTTGTCGCGATCGCAGTCCCCAGTCACGCCGCGCCGAGCCATCATCCGCAGTGGGCGAGCGCCGCGAACGATCTCGGCACGGCGCCCGAAACCGCGCTCGATCACCTGACGGTCTGGCTGTCGCCGACGGCCGACCGACAACAGGCGTTCGCGCAGTTGCTCGCCGAGCAGCAACGCGCCGGCTCGCCGCAGTATCACCGCTGGCTGACGCCTGCGCAGATCGGTGCACAATTCGGCGCGACCGATGCCGAGCTCGCCGCGGTGACGACGTGGTTGCGCGACCGAGGTTTCGCGATCAAGCGCGTCGCCGCGTCGCGCATGTTCGTCGAGATCGCCGGCACCACCGCGAACGCGGCCGCGGCGTTCGGCGTGCAGTTCCATCGCTATCGCCTCGGCGGCAACGAGCGCATGGCGATCGATCGCGAGCCGACGTTGCCGGCGAGCATCCGCGCGGTCACCGGGCTCGTCGAGTCGCCGTCGCACGCGCAGGCGCACGCCGACTTCGTCAACGGTACGCAGCGCACGATCGGCGCCGCCGACTTCGCCAAGATCTACGACGTCGCGCCGCTCGCCACCGCCGGCATCACCGGCGCCGGTCAGACGATCGCGATCATCGGGCGCTCGCGCGTCTACACGCCCGACGTCACGTACTACCAGCAACGCATGGGCGTCGCGTTCGCGCAGCCGACGGTGATCGTGCCGCCGACCGGCACCGATCCGGGCAGCGCGTGCGGCGCCGTGTCGTGCCTCGCGGCCGACGGCGATCAGCTCGAAGCGACGCTCGACGTCCAGCGCGCCGGCAGCGTTGCCCCGGGCGCGACGCTCGACCTGTTGGTCAGCGGCTCGACGGCGACCGAGGACGGCGTCACGATCGCGCTCGAGTACGCGATCGACAACAAGGTCGCGAACATCGTCACGCTCAGCTTCGCCGGGTGCGAGAGCGACGTCGGCACCGCGGCCACCGTGCAGACCGATGCGCTGTTCCAGCAAGCGGCGGCGCAGGGCCAGACCGTGTTCGTCGCGTCGGGCGACGCGGGCGCCGCGATGTGCGACGCGCAGAACGCGACGCCACCGGCGCAGCAACGGCTCGCCATCAACTACCTCTGCGCGAGCGGCGCGGTCACGTGCGTCGGCGGCACCGAGCTGATCGACAACCCGGTGACCGCGTACTGGAGCGGCGCCAGCGCGGTCGGGTACATCCCCGAAGGCGCGTGGAACGAGCCGACGGGCACGGGTGGTTATCAAGCGTCGTCGAGCGGCGGCGGTGTCAGCACGATGATCGCGATGCCGGCATATCAAGCCGGCATCACGCCGGCCGACGCGCTCGGCGCGACCGGACGGCTCGTGCCCGACCTGTCGTTCAGCGCGGCCGCGCACGACGGCTACTTCGGCTGCATGGCCGCATACGGCGCGACGTGCATCGCGGATGCGAGCGGCGGCTACGAGTCGATGTCGTTCGCGGGCACGTCGGCCGCCGCGCCGTCGATGGCCGGCGTGATGGCGCTCGTCGCACAACAGGCCGCGAACCACGGCGCACCGGCGGCACAGGGCGCGATCAATCCGCGCCTGTATCAGCTCGCGGCGAGCGGCGGCGTGTTCCACGACGTCTCGCTCGCGACGAGCGGCATGACCGCATGCGATCCGGCCACGCCGAGCGTGTGCAACAACAGCACGCCGAGCCCGATCGCCATGATCGGCGGCCAAGCCGGCTACTCGATCCAGCCCGGCTACGATCTCGTGACCGGGTTGGGCTCGCTCGACGTCGCGACGTTCGCCGCGCAATTCCCGACCACGACGGTCGTCGGCTATGGCCTGCAGGTCGGCCCGTCATCGGCGGTGACGCTCGCCGCCGGCGAGAGCGCGACGTTGAGCCTGACGCCGACCGGCTTTCTCGATTCGGTGACGTACGCGTGCGCGGGCACGCCGGCAAACGCGTCGTGCGCGTTCGCGACCGACTCGCGCGGCGTGCAGACGCTGACGATCACGACGACGGCATCGACCGGCGTCGCGGCCGGCATCGCCACCGGCATGCGCTGGCTCGTCATCGCGCTCGGCGCGCTGATCGTGCTCACGCGCGTGCGCCGCATGCGGCTCGCGGCATTCGCGACGGTCGCGACGCTGTCGCTCGCGAGTTGCACCGGCTACATCGGCGGCGTCGGCGAGAGCGCGGGCGGCAGCGCCGCGACCGCGCCCGACGCACCGAGCGACACGACGACGGCGATCACCATCACCGCGCAAGACGCCGGCGGTCACGCGGCGAACGCCGTCGTGATGCTGACGATTCAGTAGCGGGTGTCGCCGGGCAGGAACACGAAGCCCGACGGCGGCATCTGCGTGCCGTTGACCCACGTGCCGCCGTTGTGAATCGCCGGAAACATCGGCTGCATACGAGCCGGAAACGTCGGTGCCGGCGTGGTCAGCGCCGCGAGCCGCGCGAGCTCGTCGCCCGTCAGCGTGAGCTCGAGCGACTTCAAGTTGTCGTCGAGCTGCGAGATCCGGCGCGCGCCGATGAGCGTCGAGGTCACGCCGGGCTGCATCCGCACCCACGCGAGCGCGGCGCGCGCGACGGTCGAATCGTGCGCCTTCGCGATCGCTTCGAGCTCGTCGATCACCGCGTACGTCGCGTCGGTGAGCACGCCTTGCAAGAACATCGCGCGGTCGACCTTCGCGTTACCGGCGGTCGCGCGCGTGTGCTTGCCGGAGAGCACGCCGCTCTTGAGCGGCGACCACGGCGTGATCCCGAGCCCGAGCTCGCGCGCCATCGGCACCAGCTCGGCCTCGACGGTGCGCTCGAGCAACGAGTACTCGATCTGCAGGCCGATGAACTGCGCCCAGCCGCGGAAGCGCGCCTCGACGTTCGCCTCGGCGACCTTCCACGCCGGCGTATCGGAGACGCCGATGTAGCGGACCTTGCCGGCGCGCACGAGATCGTCGAGCGCGGACATCGTCTCGTCGATCGGCGTGTGCGCGTCCCAGTTGTGCAGCCAGTACAGATCGATGTAGTCGGTCTGCAGCCGGCGCAGCGACTCGTTGCACGCGCCGACGATCGACTTGCGGCTCGAGCCACCGCCGTTGGGATCGCCCGGGTACAAGTTGCCGCTGAACTTCGTCGCGATCACCAGCCGATCGCGCTTCGCCGCGTGGCGACCGACGTGATCGCCGATGATCCGTTCCGAGTGGCTCTTCGTGTAGAAGTTCGCCGTGTCGATGAAGTTGCCGCCGGCCGCGATGTAGCGGTCCATGATCTGCTGCGACTCTTCGACCGACGATCCCCAGCCGAGATCTTCGCCGAACGTCATCGCGCCGAGACACAGCGGGCTGACGCGCAGCCCCGAGCGGCCGAGCGTCACGTAGTGATCGAGTGCCATCGCAACCTCCGTGGTAGAGTTCGTTCAGTCATCGGGTAGTTCAGTTCTGTACTTGTTTAGGACTGAACGATCTTGCTGGCAAGACCGCGATGGCAAAAATCGACCTCAACAAGGTGTGGGCACTCGACTACCGGCTCGTCACGTCGGTGATCGTCGAAGTCGCACCGGCGCTGCGCGAGCTCGGCCTCGAGTGCAAGGAGCTGTTCTTGCTCGCCGAGCTCGACGCGCATCCGCATCCCGCCGCGCTCGCCGAAGCACTGCTGATGCCGAAGCCGACCGTGACGATGTACTCGAAGCGGCTCGTATCGGTCGGCTTCATCGAGCGCGAGCTCGATAGCAGCGACTTGCGCCGCCACAAGCTGTCGCTCACGAGCGAAGGCCGCAAGGTGATGACGCGCGGCCTGGCGCTACTCGCGACCGCGTTCGGCCGGCGCATGAATCGGCTCACCGCGACGCAGCAGGCCGACTTCAAGGCGATGCTGGAGAAGATGCTCTGACCAGGTAGTCATAGATCGCCTCGATGATCGGCGCACACTCGCGCGCGACATCGGTCAGCGAATAGTCGCCGCCTGGCCCACGAAACGTGACCGCGCGGTAGTCGCCGCGCGGATCGAACGAGTCGATCGCGAGCTCGATGATCGCGCCCGGGGCGAACGGACCGAACGGCGCGATCACGCGAAACCACTCGTGCTCGCCGAGCTGCTCGAAGCGCAGCCGGCCGACCGCGACGCGTGCCGCGGCGAGGATCGCGGCGCGATCGAGCTCGTCGCCGCCGCGCACCGTCCAGGCCATCTCGTCGATGCGGATCGTGCAGCGCGCGGTATCGTCGGCGATCGCGAATCGCACGCCGGGTGCGCGCGTGTTGTAGAGATACGCTTGGCCGCCGGTCGGAAACCGATCGAACCCACCGGAACCGCGCCAGTCGTCGCTGTCCAAGATCGCGGCGAGCGCCTCGACGACGCGGCCGGCGCTGACCGCGCGCGTGGCGAACGTCGCGCGCGCCTCGACCACGCGACGCATCGCCGCGACGATCGCCGGCAGTGCTTCACGCAGCGCATCGATCGTCGGCACCTCGAGCGTCAGCTCCGGCGCGACGATCGTCACGCCACCTGCGGCGCGCGGTCTCACGGCGACGCCGATATCGCCCTTCGCGATCACGAGCTCGGCCTTGTCGGCGCGCAGCCACCACGGGTTCGGCAGCTGCGCGGTCAACACCGCGCGCAACGCGATCGCTGTGTCGAGCGCATGAAACTCGTAAGGCACCGCGAGCTGCTTCGCGGCCGCAGCGACTTTGAGGCGTGCGAGCGTCGGCGTGATCAGCTCGCGCTCGGTGACGAACAGCGCCGATCGCCCGTCGACGGCGATGATCGCGAACGGCTGCTCGCCCGCCGGCGGCAGCGTGGTCGGCAAGATCGCGAACACGCGGCCGTGGGCGAGCGCCGGAGTGGTCGCGGTCGCGGCGAGCACGTCGGCGGCCTTCGAATCGGCGCGCGCGGTCGCGGGCGTCGGCGGCGGCAGCTCGCCGCGACTGCGCAGGATCAGCTCGAGCTGCAGCCGGCGGTCGCGCGCGTACGTGTCGTCGTGCGCGTCGCCGCAGTCGATCGCGGTCGCGAACGCGGCACCGGCGCGTGCGAGCTCGCCGCTCGCATCGAGCGCCTTCGCGAGGTTCGACCACGCGACGCCCCAGTGCGGCCGCGCCGTCGTCGCCGCTTCGAGGTGCGCGATCGCGCGCGGCAGCTCGGGCTGTTTCGCCGTGAAGTACCAGCCGAGCCAGTTGTGCGCGACCGGCTCGTCGATCGCTTCGAGCGCGGCGACCGCATCGGCCGGGCGCTCGGCGGTGACGAGCGCATCGGCCAGATTTGCGATCGCGGCGGGCTCGTGCGAGCGACGAAAATGTGCGATCGCCGCTTCGAGCTGCGCCGCCGTGCGATCCGGACGCGACAATTCGATCCAGCCGGCGAAGTTTTCGCCGTTCTCGAGCCCCGGCTCGGCCGCGAGCGCCTCGCGCATCGCCTCGCCTGCCGCGTCGTGATCGCCGCGAGCGAGCGCCTCGCGAGCGCGGTCGTAGGCGGTCATCGCGGCCGTCGCACGAACCCGAACACGAACACGCCGAGCAAGAGGCCGGCGAGCCCGAACCCGACGTAGCGCGCCGGCGCGAGATACGCGCGCATGCCCTGATCGATCGCGAGCGGCGTCGCGCTCAGCGTCGCGTTCGCGCTCCAATCGGCCGGCGGTAACGCCAGCGCGATCGCGGCGGCACCGGCGGCACCGTGCGGCGCGACGAGCACGATCGGCGCGCCGAGCCCGTCGAGCTCCGCCTGCGCGACGTGCGCCGAGAGCTCGGCCGTCACCGCCGCCAGCTCGACCGGCGTCGCGACGGCGACCACCCCCGCGACTTGATTCGTCGCGCTCGCGATCGGCGCCGAGGCCACGACCGACGGCCCGGCGTCGACGCGCGTGCCCGATGCCATCGCGGCGATCGGCTTTGCATCGGCTGGCACGCGCACGAGCGAGATCAGCTGATCGCCGCGCTGCTGAAAGATCTCGATCGTCTCGCCTTTGCCCGGCTCGAGCACGTACTCGCTCGTGACGACGTCGTGCATCGTCGCAGCATCGGTCGAGATCGCCGCGCGCAAGATCGGCGCGCTCGCGATGCCGTCCGCTTTGACGTGGCCCGCACGCGCGACGCGATCGATCGACGTCGCGATCGCCGCGACGTCGGGCGCGAAGTCGTGCGGCGGCGCCGCAGCGGGCAGCCAGCGACCGCCGAACATCGCCGCGACGCCGACGACAACGGCGACGATCGCGCCGACGAGCCACGACGCGCTCGGCCGTACGATCGGTTTCGCGGCCGGCTTGGCGCGCGGCTTGGGCTTCGCCGGCGCAGGCGCGACGACCGGCTTCGCCTCGGCTGCAGCGGCGGCTTTCGCCTCGAGTTGTTTGCGCTCGCGCGTCTCTTCGTTCTCGACCTCGACGTCGGTCGGGCCTTCGTCGGCGAGCTTCTCGCCGCCGACGGTATCGACGAGAAACTCGCCGAGGTCTTTGCCTTGGCTCTTCGCGCGCGTCCACGCGTCGAGCCGCTTCTCGAACAGCGCGCCCATGCGGTTCGCGATGCGCACCGACGACTGCGGCAGCTTGTGCTCGCGCGCAAAATCCTCGAGCTCGAGCTGGAGCTCTTGCGCGGTCTGCTGGCGATCGGCCGGCTTCTTGGCGAGCGCGCGCAGCACGATGCGCTCGAGATCGGGCGGGTAATCCGCGACGCGGGTCGACGGCCGCGTCGGCGGCTCGTCGATGATCGCGCGCAGCGTCTCGAACTCGTTCGCGCGCTTGTACAGCCGCGTCATCGTCGTCAGCTCGTAGAGCAACGTGCCCATCGCGAAGATGTCGCTGCGCCGATCGAGCGGTTCCTGCAGGCACTGCTCGGGCGACATGTACGGGTACTTGCCCTTGACGAGGCCGCGCGTGGTCTCCGCCGAGCGCTTCTTCGCCTTTGCGATGCCGAAGTCGCACAGCTTGACCGCGCCGTCGTGGCTGAGCAGCACGTTCGACGGCGAGATGTCGCGATGGATGATGTGCAGCTCGTTGCCGTCGCGATCGCGCTTCTCGTGCGCGTAGTGCAACGCCGCGGCGACGTGGCTCGCGATGTAGATCGCGTCGCCGAGCGGCAGCGACTCGCCGCGCTTCGACGACGCTTCGAGCACCTGGCGCAGATCGGCGCCGTGCACGTATTCCATGACGAAGAAGTAGGCGGCGTTGACGTAACCGATCTCGTAGACCTGCGCGATGTTCGGGTGCTCGAGCGTCGCGACGAGTCGCGCCTCGTCGAGAAAGAAGTCGGTGGTCTCGACATCGCCCTCGAGCTCCGGCCGAACGCGCTTGATGACGACGATCTTCTCGAAGCCTTTGAGCCCGACCTGGCGAGCGACATAGACCTCGGCCATCCCGCCGGTCGCGAGGTGCCCGAGCAACGAGTACTTGCCGAACTGATCCGGCAGACTGGCCAACGAGCCCCGGCGCCCCTTCGCCATCGATCCCGATGCTAAAGGTGGGCGGGGTGCACTGCAAGCTGGCTTACCGTGGTTGCTCGAACCATTCGAATCGATACGTGACGGCCGGCCCGTTAGGGCCCTCATACGCGAGCTGACCGACG
>DASXEF010000272.1:0-8861 GCA_036490255.1 Kofleriaceae bacterium | reverse complement strand
GTCTTCGAATATCTGCCGGTGCCCTGAGCGATGGCGCTGCCGACCGCCGAGCTGTTCAAGAAGGCGCGCAAGATCGAGATCGCGTCGCGCCGGCTCGTCGACGATCAGCTCGCCGGTCAGTACCACTCGGTGTTCAAAGGTCGCGGGCTCGTGTTCTCCGACGTTCGGCCGTACTACGCCGGCGACGACGTTCGCTCGATCGATTGGAACATCACGGCGCGAATGAACGCGCCGCACGTCAAGCAGTTCGTCGAAGAGCGCGATCGCACCGTCAACCTCGTCGTCGACATGAGCGCGTCGGGCTATTTCGGCTCGCGCGGCGCGAGCAAGCGCGATCTCGCGGCCGAGCTCGCCGCGGTCGTCGCGTTCTCCGCGATCAAGAACAACGATCGCGTCGGCTTGTTCATCGTCACCGACAAGGTCGAGCGCTACGTGCCGCCGAAAAAAGGCCGCCGCCACGTGCTGCGCGTGATCGGCGAGATCCTGGCGTTCCAGCCCAGCTCGCGGGGCACCGACCTCGCGGCCGGGCTCGAGTTTCTCGGCAAGGTCGCGAAGCGCCGCTCGGTCGTGTTCTTCGTCTCGGATTTCTTGAGCGACGGCTGGGAATCGGCGATGCGCGTCGCGAAGCGCCGCCACGAGATCGTGCCGGTCGTCGTCGGCGATCCGCTCGAAGCGCAGCTGCCCGACGTCGGGCTCTTGCTGCTCGAAGATCTCGAGACCGGGCGCATCGTCGAGGTCGATACCCGCGGCTCCGCCCGCGACGACTTCGCGCGGCGTGCGCGGCGCTTCGCCGACGAGCGCGAACAGGTGTTGCGCCGGCTCAATCTCGATGTCGTCACCGTGTCGACGGATCAGCCGTACGTCGACGCGCTGATCGCGTTCTTTCGCGCGCGCGCGAAGCGGATGGCGCACGGATGAGGGCGTTGCTCGTCGTCGCGTGTTTGTGTGCCGTCGCGTCGGCGCAGCCCGCCGGCTCGGCCCAAAAGGGCGCGACGATCACGATTCCGCTCGACGATCAGGCGCCGCAGGTCAGTGCCGCGGCCGCGCCGTCGGCGGTCAAGCTCGGCTCGCGGTTCACGCTGTTCGTGACCGCGACGTTCACGCCGGGCGTCACGGTCAACTTGCGCGAGCCGCTCGATCTCGGCGGCGCGTTCGAGGTCAAGAAGCGCGTCGCGGTCGATTCGATCGACGGCGACGGCCAGCATCGCCGCGAGTGGCAGATCGAAGTCTACGCGTGGGATCTCGGCGATCTCGAGGTGCCGCCGGTCGCCGTGACGTTCACCGCACACGGCCACGCCGGTCAGGTCGCGACGAACGCGGTGCCGATTCGCGTCAGCGGTGTGCTCGGCGACACCGACGACCCGAAGCTGCTGCGCGGGCTCGCGGCGCCGGTCGCGCTGTTCCAGCGCACGTGGTTGTGGAACCTGCTGCACGATCCGGTCGAGCTCGGCATCGCGGTCGGCGTGCTCGTCGCGCTGTTCTTGCTGGCGCGGTTGATCCCGCGCAAGCGCCGCATGGTCGCGACATCCGAGCCGACGCTCGTGTTCGGTCCGAAGAAGAAGCTCGACATGACGAGCGAGCGCGCGCTCGAACGGCTTCGCGAGATCGAGCGCTCGGGCGTGCTCGACCGCGACGACGCGCGCAAGCGCGGCTACGCCGAGATGGCCGATGTCGTGCGCGAGTACGTCGGCGCGCGGTTCGCGGTCCAAGCGGCGCGCGAGCTGACGTCGGGCGAGCTCGTCGCGGCCGTGCCGGCGCACGCGCGCGAGGTCGTTGCCGCGTGGCTGGATCGCTGCGATCCGGTGAAATACGGCGGCGAGCGCGGCACGCGAAGCGGCGCCGTGCAGACGCTCGATGCGGCGAAGCAGCTGGTGACGCGATGAAGCTCGTGCGCGTGATCTGGCCGTGGCTCGTCGCGATCGCGATCGCGGCGGCGAGCGGCGCGCTGCTCTGGCGCTACATGCGTCACGCGCGCGGCGTCGAGCCGATCATCTGGAAGAATCCGCGCGCGCTGTGGCTCGCGAGCGGCGCGGTGCTCGCCGGCGCGATCTTGTTTCATCTCCAGCGCCGGCGCGCGGCCGCGATGGCGTTCTCGCAGGTCGAGCTCGTCGGCAAGAGCGGCATCGTCGCGTGGCTGGGCGACGTGCCGGCCGTGCTGCGCGTCGTCGCGATCGCGGCGCTCGCGGTCGGGCTCGCGCGGCCGGAGACGTATCGAACGGTCAAGCACGAGGTCGACACGATCGACATCATGATCGTCGTCGACATGTCGAAGTCGATGGAAGAGACCGACATGCCGCGCGATCGACTCGACGCCGCGCAGCGCGTGATCCGGCGATTCTTGCACCGCAACGTCAACGACCGCGTCGGTCTCGTGATCTTCGGCCAGCAGGCGATGCTCGCGTGCCCGCTCACGCAAGATACCAAGCTACTCGAGCAGATCGTCAGCGATCTCGCGATCGGCGACGTGCCCGAGCTCGGCACGGCGATCGGCGACGGCCTCGCGCTCGGCCTCGCGCAGCTGCGTCGATCCGATGCGAAGAGCAAGGTCGTGATCCTGCTCTCCGACGGCGACACCAACTGGGTCACGCGCTTCGATCCCGACGAAGCCGCGCGCACCGCGCAGCAGATGGGCGTGAAGGTCTACACGCTGCTCGTCGGCAGCGAATCCGCGGATCTGTTCGGCGGCATGTCGGTCAACCCGGCGACGCTCAAGAGCATCGCGGAGATCACCGGCGGCGAATATTTCCGCGCCTCCGACTACGACTCGTTCGATCGCGGCTTCCAGACGGTGCGCAGCAAGCTCGACAAGACGAAGCGCTCGATCACGGAGCGCTTGCCCGACAAAGAGCTGTTCGTCGCGTTCGCGCTGTTCGCGCTCGTGCTGATCCTCGTCGAGCGCTTGCTCGCGAGCACGCGGCTGCGGAGGTTGCCCTAGATGGCGATGTCGTTCGAGACACCGAAGCTGTTGTGGCTCGCCGGCGCCAGCTTCGCGTTCGTGATGCTGTTGTGGGCATACGATCGCGTGCGCCGCCGCCAGCTCACGCTACGGCTCGGCGAGCTGCCGGTCGTGGCTCGCGTGATCGCGTCGGCATCGCCGAATAGGAGATTGATCAAGGCGCTGATGACCGCGTTCGGCGTCGCGCTGATCGGCTTCTCGCTCGCTCGCCCGCAGATCGCCGGCAAGCGCAACGTCGAGCTCCGCGGCTTGGATCTCGTCGTCGCAGTCGATGCGTCGAAGTCGATGCTGGTCGACGACGTCGGCCAAACCGCGGCGATGGCCGAGAAGCACGTGCCGGCGAGCCGGCTCGGCCGCGCGCGCGAGCTCGCGGTCGCATTGCTCGACGAGCTGCCCGGCGATCGCGTCGCGCCCGTCGTGTTCGCCGGTGCGGCCACGCACTTTCCGCTCACCGAGGATCACGAGGTCGCCGGCAATTTCTTGTACGACCTCGGTCCCGCCGACATCGAGCCGGGCTCGAACCTCGCTGAAGTCTTCCGCGTGTCGCGCTGCTTGCTGCGGCCGGATCTTTACGACGACCTCGGCTGCTCGCGCGTCGGCCGTCGCGGCCACGGCGGCGATCCGTTGCCCGGCGAATCGCCAGATTCGCTGGATTCGAAAGATGCGCAGCTCGATAAAGCCGCCGAGCCGATCGACAAGACCGAGCGCGGCAAGGCGATCGTGATGTTCACCGACGGCGCCGATCCAGAGCCCGAGGCGCTGCGCGAGGTCGCGACCGCGCGCGAGCTCGGCATCGCGGTGATCCTCGTCGGTCTCGGCACGCCCGACGGCGGCGTCGTCCACGAGATCGACGGCGACGGCAAGGTCACGGCGCAGGCCAAGAAGCTCGCCGACGGCAGCGACGTGATCTCGAAGCGCGACGATCAAAACCTGCGCGCGCTCGCGCAAGCCGCCGGCGATCCGACGCGCTACATCATCGCGGCGCCGACCGGCGAGGTCGATCCGGGGCCGATCGTCGCTGCGCTCGCGACGGTCAGCCGCGGGTTCGCGACGAAGAAGATCGACGAGAACCACGACATCTTCCAGCCGTTCTTGTTCGCGGGATTTTGTCTGCTCGTGTTCGAGGTCGCGATCGCGACGCGGCGCAGGCGCGCGAAGCCGGAGCTCGCGCCGTGAAGCGCCTCGCGTTGTTGCTGGTGCTTGCGGCGTGGTCGCCGTGGACGTCGCCGAACGCCGATGTCGATGCCGGCAATCGCGCGATGGCCGCGGGCAAATTCGACGACGCGATCGCCGATTATGCGCGCGCGGCGACCGACGGCACCGTCGATCCCGCCGGGCTCGCCTACGATCGCGGTACCGCCGAGCTGCGTCGCGCCGACGCGATCAAGGATCCCGCCGAGAAGCAAAAGGCCGTCGGCAGAGCGGTCGAGGATCTCAAAGCGGCGCAGCGCTCGACCGATCCGCGCGTGCGCGCCGACGCTGCATACAATCGCGGCAACGCGCTGATGGGCGCCGAGAAGTGGTCCGACGCCGCCGAGGCGTACAAGCAAGCGCTGCACGAAGACACGAACCTCGACGATGCGCGGATCAACCTCGAGCTCGCGCTCAAGCACCGCCAGCAACAACAAAAGCAGCAGCAGCAACAGGGCCAGCAAGGTCAGCAAGGTCAACAGGGTCAGCAAGGCCAGCAGGGCCAGCAACAGGGTCAGCAAGGCCAGCAGGGCCAGCAGGGTCAGCAACAAGGTCAGCAGGGTCAGCAGCAGGGCTCGAACGGCCAGCAAGGCTCGAACGGCCAGCAACAGGGCTCGAACAGCCAGCAGCCGCAAAGCGGCTCGAACGGCGCGCAGCAAGGCCAGCCGCAAAATGGCGGCTCGAACGGCGCGAACGGCTCGAACACGCAGGGCTCGGGTGGCGCGCAAGGCTCGGCCGACGGCTCGAACAGCTCGGGCGGCGGCGGCTCGAACAATCAGAACGGCTCGAACGGCGGCGGCCCGCAGAACGGCCAGCAGGGCAGCGGCGCGAACAGCGGCCAGCCCGGCGGCAACCAGCAGCGCGGCAAGAGCCACGGCACGCACGGGCAATCGCCGAAGACGCCGACCGACCACAAGCTCGACGATCTCGAGGACTTCTCGCGACGGATGCAGAAAGACGGCGCGAAGCGCCACGAAACCGGTCACACCGTCGATCCCACGAAGGACTGGTAAGCTCACGGAGCGATGCCGCCGCGGATCTTTGTCGTCGACGGGCGGCCCAATGCGGCCGCGGTGATCGTCGAGTTGCTCGGCGATCGCGCGGGCGACGTCAGCGCGGCGAGCCGCGACACCGCGACCGACAAGCTGCGCGCCGCGCACAGCGCCGGTGCACCGTTCGACGTGATCTTGCTCGACGGCGAGCCGGCGCCGACCGCGATGCTCGTGCGCGAGCTCGGTGCCGCGAGCGGCGGTGCGCGCGTGATCTTGATCGCCGCAGGCGCCGACGCGATCGGCCAAGCGATGCGCTGCGGCGCCGCCGACGTCGTCGGCAAACCGATCGTCGCCGCCGAGCTCGCATTTCGAATCTCGCGCGTCGCGGCCGCGAGCACCGCGAGCGACAAGCGCCGGCCGCGCAAGAGCGACGTGCTGATCGGCTCGGGCACGTGGATCAAAGAGCTGTACGACCGCATCGCGATGGTCGCGGCGACCGATGCGACGGTCGCGATTTTCGGCGAGAGCGGCACCGGCAAGGAGCTCGTCGCGCGGACGATCCACAACTCGTCGCCGCGCCACGACGCGCCGTTCGTCGTCGTCAACTGCGCGGCGATTCCCGAGCAGCTGCTCGAGGACGAGCTGTTCGGTCACGTGCGCGGCGCGTTCACCGATGCGTCGCGCGATCGCGAAGGTCTGCTCGCCGCCGCGCACACCGGCACGCTGTTCCTCGACGAGATCGGCGAGCTACCGCTGCCGCTGCAGGCCAAGCTTCTGCGCGTCCTGCAATCGCAAGAGTTCCGCCGCATCGGCGACGATCACGATCGCCGCGTCGACGTTCGCATCATCACCGCGACCAACCGCGAGCTCGAGCAGCTCGTCGCGCGCGGCGGATTTCGCCAAGATCTCTACTACCGCATCAACGTGTTTCCGATGCACTTGCCGCCGCTGCGCGAGCGGCCCGAAGACATCGCGCTGCTCGTGCATCACTTCGTGCAGAAGTATCGCGCGCGGTTGGGCAAGATCATCGACGGCGTGTCGGCGGGCGCGCTCGCGCGGCTCGCCGGCTACGAGTTTCCCGGCAACGTGCGCGAGCTCGAGAACAAGATCCATCAGGCGATGGTCGTCGCGGCTGGCCCGCTGATCGAAGAGCGCGACGTCGCGTTGCCGCGGGCGGCGACGTCGCCGGGCGTGCGGCCGCTCGACGTGTCGCGGCCGTTTCGCGAGGTCAAGCAAGAGACGATCGACGCGTTCGAGCTCGCGTATCTCACCGAGCTGCTCGCCGCGCATCGCGGGAATCTGGCGCAAGCGGCACGTGCGGCCGGCATGGATCGCAAGAACTTGTGGGCGCTCGCGGCGCGCCACGGCCTCGACCGCGCGCGCTTCAAGAAGCCGTAGCGAGCGCGAACGGGGCGGTGATCGTCTGCGCCGTCGTGGCGGCGTCGAACCGCAGCTGGTCGAGGCCGCGCGCGATGCACGCCCCGAACGCGGGACCGCGGTCGGACGCCACGTGCGGCACGCGGCGATCGCGATCGATCTCGATCTCGAGTCGCGCGATGCCGCTGACGTGAAGCTCGGCGGCGCACGTCCGCGCGCGACGGCTGATCGCGGCGATGCCATCGCCCAAGCTCAGCGCCGGCACGCTCGCGATCCGCGGGCCGATCGGCTCCAGCCGACAGCTCGTCGGATCCGGCACCGAGTATCGCGACGGCCGGATGTCACAGATCTCGGCCGTGAACGTGTCGCCGTCGCGGTAGACGTGCGCGACGTACGTCCCGATCACGTCGTGATTGGAATAACAGCCGGCGATCGCGACGCTCGCTGCGAGAATGGATCTGATCACGCGCCGACTATGCGATCGCGCATCGCCGGGCGTGATGAAGAGGTCGTTAGCTCGATGGACCACCTAAAACCGTCGAATCGGCGATCTTAGGTGGGCCATCGGCCCTGCGACCTCGTCGGCGTTACCGACCGACGACAAACGCTTTGGCCCCCTCCCAGAGCGAGCCGCCGACGCTCGCGCCTTTCGCACGCGCATCGTTGTAGGCGCCGTAGGCCTCGTAGCCCGAGTAGATGTCGGACGCGATGCCGATCCACGGCAGGAACTTGGTGCCGACGCGGCCGCCGACGCGCGCCGCGGCGCCGAGCCAGCCGGCGCCGGTGACGTCGTCGAGCTCGTCGGTCGACATGGTTTGCAGCTCGCCGCCCATGTTAGTGGCTCCCTTGGGCTTGAGGTTGCGGCGCTTGGGGAGCCTGCGGCTGCGGCGCGTGATCCTTCGAGCCGAACATGTAGTTCCAGCCGTCGTGGATCGCGTTGCCGACGGTCGCGATGTTGCCGGCGAGGTTGAGGCCGTCGTACGCCTTCTTGAGATACGGCTTCGCGAGCTTGTAGCCGTCCTTCGCGAGCTCGACGCCTTTCTCGCCGAGCTTGATGAGCGGCTTGATCGGAAGTGCGCCGCCGTTGACGTTCTCGAGGGCCAGTGAATCGATCGTTTCGAAGTCAGACATAAGCGAGTCTTTCTGCGCGGGGTTATTGGTAATCGCGCGATCCATCGCTAGTGCAGCGGGTGTGCCGCGCGCGCGAAATCTCGTGCGAGCGATCGGCGCGCGACCAGCGGCGACGAGGATGTCAACGTTCGCGCGCGGTTACTAAAACACCTTCAAGCTGCGGCGATCGGCGCGCGTGTAGGAAACACGTCGCCACGAGCGCAGCGCTGCGCAGTCGCGCGCAGGATGCAGCTCGCAACCCGCGCGACTCGTGCGGCGTAAATCAGCGCAATCGACCGGCGAGCGCCTGGAGCAGATCCAGGTCGGCGGCGATGCGCTTGACCGCCTGCGGCGACACGATGCCGGCGTCGAGCAGCTTCGCGAGCGACTTCTCGAGCGGGATCATGCCGGCGTCGCGGCCGGATTGGATCGCGGTCGGCAGCGTGTGGAGATCGCCCTTACGGATGATGTTCGACACCGCGTTCGTGACCGGCACGAGCTCGAGCGCGGGCGCGCGACCGCCGTCGCGGCGCGGCAGCAGGAACTGCGTGATCACGGTGCGCAGCACCTGCGCGAGCTGCGTGCGGACCTGGCGCTGCGCGGTCTCGGGGAACGCGTCGATGATGCGGTCGATCGCGCCGGCGGCGTTCGGTGCGTGCAGCGTCGCGAGCACCAGGTGGCCGGTCTCGGCGGCGGTGAGCGCGGCGGAGATGGTTTCGGTGTCGCGCAGCTCGCCGAGCAAGATCACGTCGGGGCTCTCGCGCAACGCGGCGCGCAAGCCGCGCGCGAACGTCGGGAAGTGCACGCCGAGCTCGCGCTGATGGATCAGGCTGCGCCGCGCGGTGAAGCGATACTCGATCGGATCTTCGAGCGTGATCACGTGCGCCGACGTGCGCTGGTCGAGCAGATCGATCAGCGACGCGAGCGTCGTCGACTTGCCGGAGCCGGTCGGGCCGCACACGAGCACGAGCCCGTCGCGTTGCTCGACGACCGGGCCGAGCTCCGGCGGCAATGCAAGCTCGGCCAAGCTCGGCACGCGATCGCGAATGATCCGCGCGGCGATCGCGGCGCCGTTCGAATGCTCGAAGGCGCCGAGGCGTACGCGAACCTCGCCGACGTCGATCGACAGATCGGCTTCCCCGCCGAGTGCCGCGACGCACGCGCGCAGCTCGTCGTCGTCGACGGTCGCGTCGATCGCCTCGAGCCGGCCGTCGACGCGCGCGCGCGTTTGCTGG
>DASXEF010000233.1:0-3411 GCA_036490255.1 Kofleriaceae bacterium | reverse complement strand
AAGGTCGCCGAAAATCTCGACGCGATCACCGACCCCAAGCCGATGCAGGCGATCATCACGAACGTCGAGCACACGACGCGGACGCTGCAGGCCGCGTCGATCGGCGTCGCGGCGATGGTCGCCGAGGATCGCGCGTCGGTGCACGATGCACTGGCATCGCTCGACGCCGCGTCGCATAGCGCGAACGACCTCGTCGCGACTCAGGTCACGCATCTCGTCGGCAACGCGAACGATCTCGTCGCCGACTTGCGCGGCATCGTGCAAGGCAACGGCAGCGAGATGCGCGCCGCGATGATCGATCTGCGCCAGGCCTCGCAATCGATCGCGGAGCTGTCGCGCGAGGTGCGCGATCGGCCGTCGCGATTGTTGTTCTCGCCGACTCCGAAAGACAGGAAGCTGCCATGAAGCTCGTCGCACTCGCTCTGATGATCACCGCATGCGGCGGCGCCGGCCCCGAGACGCGCTACTACCAGCTCGCGACGCCGACCGCGCCCGAGAAGGCAAACACCGGCGGCACGCAGATCGCGGTCGAGCCGCTGACCGCCGACGGCGCGTATGCCGACGAGCGCATCGTGTATCGGCTCGATCCGGTACGGCTCGACTTCTACGACTACCACCGCTGGAGCACGTCGCCGGGCGCGATGCTCGGCGGCTATCTGGAGCAAGCACTCGCGCGCACCGGCCAGTTCGCGTCGGTGACCCACGCGGCGACGGCGTCGACCACGGCCGTGCTCGGCGGCCGCGTCGTCGCGCTCGAAGAAGTCGACGTCGACCCGCAACATTGGGTCGGCCACATCGCGATCGAGCTGACGCTGCGCGACGCCAAGACCAGCGCGATCATCTGGGCGCGCACGTTCGACCAGCGCGAGCCCGAACCCGTGCGCTCGCCCGAAGGCCTCGCGCGTGCCGTCGGCGTGGCGATGGGCCGCATCGTCGAGTCGGCGGCGCCGGAGCTCGCGGCGATGGCCAACCACACGGCACAGGCCCGGAATTAGCGGCGACTCGAGTAGCCGCTGGATCGCGCGCGCGCTTCACGTAGCATCGCCGCGTGCGGTTTGCCTTGCTGCTCGTTGTGCTCGTCGGGTGCACGGCCGTGATCGGTGGGACCGCGGCACCGCCGCAGGCTGGCGACGGCGACGACGATGACGGCGCGACGCCGGACGCGGCGTTGTCGGCGGGCGAGACCGCGGTCGCGCGCGGTATGGAGTGGGTCGCCGCCGAAGTCCCGTACTGCCAGTCGGCGAATCATCAGCCCGACGGCGATAGCTCGTGCGCGGCGACGTGCGAGCGGCCCGACAACCCCGCGTGGGATGCGTATCGATCGGACTGTTCGGGCTTCGTGTCGTGGGCGTGGGGCTTGCCGCCGCCGGGCCACACGACCGCGACACTCGCGCCGTTCGACACGTCGGTCTCGACCGCGATCGACGCCGCGCAGCTCCAGCCCGGCGACGCGATCAACAACGACACGCACACGATGTTGTTCGTCGGCTGGACCACCGCCGACATGACGTCGGCGCAATTCATGGAAGAGCCCGGCTGCAGCGCGTCGCAGCCGTACGCGCGCGAGGTCACCGTGACGCTGACGAGCTCGGGTCAGAGCGTCAGCGTCGACGGCTACGGCACGTTCACGGCGATACGCCAGCAGTGACCACGCCGGTCGTCAGATTCAGCGTGTAGTCGTGCTGGCCGTCGAGGATGATCGTCGCCGTCGCGTCGGCGTGGATCGTGATGTCGGCATCGACGGAGAACGACGTCGAGCCGCTCGCTGCTTGTTTGCTGCCGTCGATCGATAGCTGGATCTCGCCGTTGTTCGCGATCTCGTCGCCGGTGTCGATCGCGACGTCGCTGTAGGTCGCGCTGGTGTCGAAGTGGTAGCTCGTGTTCGCGATCATCGCGTCGTCGACGAACGTGCCGTTGCCGTTGAACGTCGCGGTCGTGGTGGTCAGCCCGGACACGCTCCAGTTGCCTTCGCGCGTGATCGTCGCGGTGATCGCCGGCAGCGTGATCATGCCGTCCCACGAGAACGAGACGTTCGCGCTATCGGTGGTCGAATCGCACGCGGCGAGCACGGTGCCCGACGCGTTCTTGCACGTGATCATGTAGCTGTAGTCGAGGCCGAGCACGGTGCCGGTGATGACGCCGTTGCCGGAATCGGTGAACCCGAGCGGCATCGTGCCATGCGCGATCGCGACGAGATCGACCATCGCGCCGACATCGCCG
This sequence comes from Kofleriaceae bacterium, assembly GCA_036490255.1. GTDB lineage: Bacteria > Myxococcota_A > Polyangia > Haliangiales > Haliangiaceae > JABFXX01. Next base: position 1,191 of record DASXEF010000233.1, on the reverse strand, counting down.
CTCTGCGATGCGGTCGATGCGCCGACCGATTGCGCGACGTCATCGTATTCAGCCGGAGTGGCACTATTGCCCGAGCACGCGGTGAGCGCCGTGCCGAGCCCGATCAAAGACAGGCCGAGGATTTTCATGATGGAGGGTTCAGCAAGCAGCGGACCACATCAGGATGCCGCCGATCCGCCTGCGGTGGACGGCAATCGCGTTGTGCCGCGCGATTTCTGCGCGCTATGCGCATGCGCACATGTCGAATTTTAATCATGAAACGGTGATGCGCGCCTGTGATACGTGAGCATCTCGAATCGGCGATCGAGCGCGTGTACGTCCAGCTTTACAGTGGAGGGCTCGCCCGCAAGACTGACGTCGAATCACGGGAGTTGCACCATGGACGAGCTCGACGAGCCCACCCATCCGCCGATCACATTGCCGCGGCCGAAGATCGATCCGATCCAGATCGATAGCCCGTCGCGCGTTGCTGACGGGACGCAAACCAAGCTCGGCGCCGCGCCGCGTGCGAAGGCGACGATCCCGCCGCCGATCCCCGCGGCTGCACGCAAGTCGCGGACGGCCACGGTTCCACCGCCGATTCCCGCCGCGGCGATGAAGCCACGCGGCACGACGTCGTCGACCACGGCGGCGCCGCCCGATCTGTTGCCGATCGATCCGATCGTCGAGCCGCCGGCTCCGACTGCAGAGCCGCCGGAAACGGTGACGGTCTCCGCCGACATCGACGTACCGATCGAGCACGACGAGTCGCCGATCTCGAGCCTGCCGTTGCCGCCGCTGCCGCGGCCGTCGCAGAACTGGCTCACATCGACGGCGCAACCGCCGCCGCCGCGCACCGACGAGCCGCGCCGCCGCGTCGCGGGCGCGAGCCGCGTCGATCTCCAACCCGCGCCGCGGGCGCACGACGACGACGACATCGACACGCCGCTGCCGCCGCCTGCGCCGAGCGCGGATTCGGGCGACGAATGGCCCGCGTTCGACCGCGTCGAGACCAGCGCGGTCGCGGATCTGTTCGCGCCGGTTGCACCGGAGCCGCGCGAAGCGGCGACGTCCGAGCCGTCCGTTGTCGCGAAGCCGGCGCCGACGCCAGCGCCTGCGATCGAGAGCGATGTCGAGACGAGCGCGAAGCTCGAGGCCAAGAGCGAATTCGATCCCGATCCCGAGCGCGCCGCGGATCTGTTCTCGCTGCCG
>DASXEF010000221.1:0-2140 GCA_036490255.1 Kofleriaceae bacterium | reverse complement strand
GTCGACGGTCTTCTGCCACGAGCGATCGACGAAGCACACGAAGCCGTTCTTACCTTCGACCGCGGTTTCGTAGCCCTTCTTCGTCAGCACGAGCACCGTCGCGTCGTTCGAGATCGACGGCGGCGCCGCGGTTCGCGCGAGCGCGACCTCGGCATTGCGATCGGCCATCAGATATTGATCGAGCGGCGCCATCTTCGGATACGACTCCGCGTGCGCCGTTGCGGTGAGCACGATCAAAGCTAGAGCGATTCGCATACGCGCAGGATAGCGATCGCGATCTGCGCCTAAAAGCTACGCGTGCATCTCACCTGCGACACTCGAGTGGCACGCGGCTCGCAATCACGAGCTCTATGAACAGCATCAACGCACAACAACCCGAACAGAACCGCGAGAACCTCGACGGTCAGGCCGCCATCGAGAAGATCCGCGAGCTGGTCAAGCAATCTTCGACGTGCTTTTTCTGCACCGGCATCGCGACCGGCAAGCACATTCCGACCCGGCCGATGGCCGTACAGAAAATCGATGACGAGGGCGTCTTGTGGTTTCTCGCAGCTGCCGATTCGGAGCTGTGCAACGACCTCGCGACCGATCCTGCGGCTCAGCTGCTGTTTCAGGGCTCGGCCCACTCCGACTTCCTGACGCTGTACGCGCGCGGCGAAGTCAGCGTCGACAAGGCGAAGATCGAAGAGCTGTGGGAACCGCTCGTGAAGACGTGGTTCACCGAAGGCAAAGACGATCCGCGCATCCGCGTCATCAAGGTCGTGCCGATCCGGGGCTACTACTGGGACACGAAGCACAATCGCGCGATCGCGTTCGCGAAGATGGTCGCCGGTGCCATCGTCGGCAAGACGCTAGACGATTCGATCGAGGGCACATTGCGACCGTGACGCGCGCTCGCCGGAGAATACGCGGCTGCGCCGGAGTGTTCGATCGACGTGGTGCTGTTCGTCGCCGGCGTGATCGGGCTCGTCGCGACATTGACGGTGCCGCGCGAGCGCCGCGACTCGGGGCTCGGCATCACCGTCGCGATGGCCGCGGCCGGCATCGTCGGTTTTTCGTCGCGCTGTTCGGTTAGACCGGCGGCCGATTGTCGGCGTCGCCGTCTTTCTTCGGCGGCGGCCGGAAGATCAGATCCATCGGCTCGGGCGCTTTCTTGCCCTTCGAGTGATCGCCGCGGTCGTTCGGATCCTGGCCGGCGGGCGTGAACCACGGGATCGCGAGGTTCGGATAGCCCCTCACGGCCTCGAACATGTAGCGCGCCCACAGCGGCACGACCGTCATGTACGCGGCGTCGCTCTTGCCGAGCGCGCGCTCTTTCTTGTCGTCGCCCATCCACACCAGCGTCGTGAACTTCGACGTGAACGCGATGAACAAGTTGTCGCTCGTCGCGCTCGACGTGCCGGTCTTGCCGGCGGCGACGATGCCGGTCGCGCGCAAGACGTTCGCGAACCCGAATTGCACTTCGTGCTCGAGCAAGCGCTGCATCAGATACGACGTGCGCTGCGGGATCGCGCGCGGCGCGGCGATGCCGGCGAGCGCGGCGGCGCGATCGAGCCGATCGGGCGCGGCGAGCTCGGGATCTTCGATGACGGTGTTGTCCTCGCGCGTCGCGCCGGTGCGATCGACGATGCGCCGGACGTAGACCCAATCTTTTTCGTGACCGGCAGGCCGCGGCCACCAGTTGCCGAGTCGCGCGAACACGCTGAACGCGCGCGCCATCTCGTCGAGCTTGCTGCACGATGCGCCGAGCGCGAGGGCGTCGTCGGCGAAGATCTTCGTCGTGAAGCCGAGCCGGCGCGCCCACGCTTCGACGTTCTTCGCGCCGAGTCGCTGGAACAAGTCGACCGACGGCACGTTCTTCGAGAACACGAGCGCGTACTCGAGTGTGACCGCGTTATCCATCGTGTCGCCGAGGTTGGTCGGCGTCCATTGCTCGCCGGTGTTCGGATCGGTGATGGTCACCGGGATGTCGTCGAGCACGGTGTCGAAACCGTAGCCCTGGTCGAGGCCGAGCGAGTAATAGATCGGCTTGTACGTCGAGCCGGGCTGCCGGCACGCCTGCACCGCGCGGTTGAACACGCTGCGGTCGTAGTCGGCGCCGCCGACCATCGCGACGACGTAGCCCGTGTGGTGATCGGCG
>DASXEF010000209.1:0-6104 GCA_036490255.1 Kofleriaceae bacterium | reverse complement strand
CGGCCCGCGCGTCCACGCGACGAGCAACGGCGCGGCGCTCGCGATCGTCGCCGCGACGTCGCCGTTCGCGATCGGCACGCGAATTCCCGCGGTCATCCACAGTCGCGATGGCCAGAGGTCGCGCCACGGTCCGCGCAGCGTGAGCTGCACGGCGTCGCCGGCGATCACACGGCCGGACAGTTTGCTCGACACGTCTTGCGCCAGCAGCGGCGCGAAGCCCGGCTTGCAGCGCAGCACGACGGTCGCGCCGTTTGCGGGGACGTCGTCGCGCACGCTCGAATCGTCGCTGCGTGCGGCGTCGCGCTCGGCGACCAGCACGGCGCGATCGCGGCGGCGCGCGAGCTCGGCATCGGCTTGTGGATCCAACGCGCGCAGCTTGTCGAGCGCGGCCTCGCCGCCGAGCTTGCCGAGCGCTTCGGCGAGCGCGCGTCGCTCGTCGGGTGTGACGTCGGGCTCGTCCCAGCGCGCGAGCAGGGCGCCGACGCCGAGATCGGCGAGCTTGCCGAGCACCGAGATCGCGGCGCGCCGCACGCGCGGCGACGGATCGCCGAGCTGCGCCATCACGAGCTCGCCGGCCGGCCGATCGCCGCGCCGTGCGATCGCACCGAGCGCGGTCACGATGCGCGCGCGCTTCGCGTCGTCGTCGTCGCGCAGCTTCGCCGCGAGCGCGTCGCCGGCGCCCGCGAGTTGCGCGATCACGACAGGCGCACGATCGTCGCCGCCGAGCACGAGCTCGACGAGCGCCGCCAGATCGCGCGCGCCCGGCGTGAAGCTCGGCGAACGCAGCGCGGCGGCGAGATCGAAATCCGCCGATCGCGCCATCACGTCGCGCTCAACGCCGGTTCTTCTTGCGCGCGGCCTTCTCGGCCTTGCGCTTGTCGCGCGACTTTTGCTTGTCGTTCGCGCGCGGCGCACCGACGAGGCTCTTCGTGCCCGGCGGCGTGTAGCCCTTCGGCAAGCCCGGAATGTTGCCGGTCGGAATGCCGCCCGGCAGGCCGCCCGGCATGCCCGGCATGCCCGGCATGCCCGCGGTGAGACCTTCCGGCAGCCCGCCGCCGGCGCCCATCAGTGCGCCGAGGTCCATGTTCGCGAGCTTCTTCATCTGCGAGAACTGCTTGAAGCCGGGGATCTTGCCCATCAAGCCGGTCGACGCGCCGAGCTGCACCATCATCTGGCGCATCTGCGCGAACTTTTGCAGCAGCTCTTTGACCTCGTGCTCGCCGCGGCCCGAGCCCTTCGCGATGCGCTTGACGCGGCCGACGTGGAAGTCGGCGCGGCGGCGCTTGGCGGACTTGTTCGCGGTCGTCGTGAAGTCTTCCCACGACGTCGACACGAACACCTGCGGGTCGAGTCGCTCCTCGAGCGTCATCGACGAGATCATCGCCTCGATCTTGACCAGCTCTTTGTCATCGAGGTTGACGCCTTCGGGCAGGCCGCCGCCGAAGAACGGCAGCTTCTCGAACAAGTCCTTGAGCGAGCCCATCTTCTGGATGAGCCGGATCTGCTCGAGGAAGTCCTGCATGTCGAACTTGCCCTTGAGCATGCGGAGCGCGTCTTCTTCCGCTTTCTCCGCGTCGACGACCTGCTCGAAATCTTTGACCAGGCCGACGATGTCGCCCATCCCGAGGATGCGCGACGCGAGACCTTCGGGCCGGAACTCCTCGAGCTTGTCGAGCGACTCGCCCATGCCGAGGAACTTGATCGGCTTGCCCGTGATCTCCTTGACCGAGAGCGCCGCGCCGCCGCGGGCGTCGCCGTCGAGCTTGGTCATGATCACGCCGTCGAGATCGAGGCGCTTGTTGAACGTCTCGGCGACGTTGACCGCGTCTTGGCCGGTCATCGCGTCGAGCACCAAGAAGATGTTCGCCGGCGTGACCGCCTTGTCGATGTCCTCGAGCTCCTGCATCAGCGGCTCGTCGATCGCGAGCCGGCCGGCGGTATCGAAGATCACGACGTCGCAGCTCTTCGCCGCGGCTTCGTGGTTGGCCTCGCGACAGATCGCGATCGGATCCTTGCCCTCGGCCGAGTAGACCGGCATGTCGAGCTGACGGCCGAGCGTCTTGAGCTGCTCGACGGCGGCGGGCCGATAGATATCGGCCGCGACGAGCATCGGCTTCTTCTTGTGCGTCTTCTCGAGATAGCGCGCGAGCTTGCCGACAGTCGTCGTCTTACCCGAGCCCTGCAGACCGACGACCATGAAGCCGGTCGGGCCTTTCTTCGCCCACTTCAGGTCGGTGTCGACCGGGCCCATCATCTTGATGAGCTCGTCCTGGCAGATCGCGATGAACGCCTGCTCCGGCGTGATCGAGCGCGTGCCGTACTCGGCGCTCTTCGCGCGGAGCTCGACCTGCTTGCCGCGCGCGGCTTCGCGCACGCGGTCCAAGAACCGCTTGACCACGCGGAACTCGACGTCGCCTTCGAGCAGCGAAAGCCGGACGTCGCGCAGCGCCTCGTCGATGACGTCGTCGGTGAGCTCGGCCACGCCGGTGAGGCGCTGGCGAGCGTTCCTGAATCCCTTGCCGAGGATCTCTAGCACGATGGGCGCTATAGCATGGCGCGCCGCGCGATGGCGCGGACCTCGGGGTCGGCATCGCTTTGCAGGCGAGCCAGCGCGTTACCGTCGGCGGGCGCGGTATGGCGCATCCACGCCGCGCGCGCGATCGCGGCGCGAATCTCGGGGCTCGGATCGCGCGACAGGTGCTCGATGATCGCGGCGTCGCCGAACAGCGGGAACTGCCACTCGAGTGCATTCGCGATCGCGGTACGCCGCAGCACGTCCTCCGACAGCGCCCACGTCGTCGCGAGGTGCGTGGCCGATAGCGGCGTGACCTCGCCGAGCGCGTTCGCGAGGCTGCGGCCGAGCATCGCCGCGGCATCGCGCGGGTCGACGTTGTCGCGATCGATCACCGTATCGGTGTCGAGATCGACGTCGTCGGAGCAATCGCTGCACTGCGTCGCCGGCATCGCCTGCGCGACCGCGACACCCGGCGACGCCGACAGTGCGAGCACGGTCAGCTTGGACAGCAGGTGACGTAGCGGGATCTTGCGCATGATGGTGAGACTCCGAAGGTTCCCGTCCAGATGTCCGTAGACACGGACGCCCACACCGTCAAACCGCCCTAATGGGCAGGGAGATTCCTGCTATTTTTCGAGGGCATGCGTTGGGGCATTGCCGTCCTGCTGTTAGCCGCGAACGCGAGCGCAAGCTCGCTCACGCTCAAGTGCGACGATGTGGCGACCTCGGACTTCTCGATCGACGGCCTGCTCGACGACTGGCACACCCAGCTCCTCGCCCGCGTCGGGAGCGCGCCGGACGGATCGATCGCGTTCCGCTGCGCGTGGGACGGCACGACGCTCGCGATGGCGCTCGATATCGCCGATGACCGCGTCGTCCGCGTGCGTGGCGGCAAGGGCCACGAGGATCACGTCGACATCGCGATCAGCGCCGGCGGGGCGCCGTTGAAAGCGACGATCTTTCCGGGCACGCCGATCGCGCCGACAAAGCTCGTCGTGCCGGCAAAGCTCGAAGTCGCCGATTCGCTCCAGCCGCACGGGTTCTCGATCGAGCTGCGCGTGCCGGCGTCGCGGATCGCCGGATTCTCGCCGTCGACGCCGAGCTTCGAGCTCGCGATCGTGTTTCACGATTCGGATCAGGCGACCGGCGGCAAGGACACCGACATCCCGCTGGACGCGACGCTCGAGCTCTCCGATCGCAGCGACGTGCTCGGCGACTTCTTGCGCACGACGAACCTCAAGAAGTCGGACCTGACCGTCGATCAGATGGCCGAGCTCGATCCCGATCGCCGCGGTAAAGAACGGCTCGTCGCCGGCGGCACCGTGATCGGCGTGATCACCGATCAGTTCGCGTACGTCTCGCTGCCGGTGGCGCGCGCGAGCGACGTCAAATCCGTCAAGCTGCTGCCGCTCGGTCCGCGCGGCCAGCAGATCATCTCGGCGCTCGTGCGCCAGTCGGGCAACGGCGGCATGCGCGATCTGTTGATGTTGTGGACGGTGTGGAGCGCGCAGCTGCAGCCGCTCGCGCAGATCGAAGTGCGCAAGGAGCAGGGCGGCAACGTGCTCGAATCGACCTGGGCGATCAAAGGCAGCGAGCTCGTCGTCACGCCGAAGCCGGCCGTCGGTTGGACCGAAACATCGTGGAACGAGCAGTCGGCCGACGACGCCGATCCGATCGCGTTGCCGTGGGATCACATCAAGGGCGGCACCGCGTACAAGCTCGCGGGCCACGAGGTCACGCGTCGCGATCTGCCGCCTGCCAAGAAACGCTAATCGCAATGCCGATCACATAACCGCAACCGATCGAAATCGATCGTCTTTCCGTCGAGCCCGAGCCCGAGCCCGAGCCCGAAATCGGATCTTCGGATCGAGAACCCAGACGACCCGATGCTCGACGAGCGGAAGATCGGGCTCGGGCTCCAGCCTACGGCTTGGGCTCGGGCTCGATAAGAGACGCGGAAGTGATCGAAATGATCTGGCTTCGTGCGCTAACTGCGTGGCATTGACGCTAATTCGGCGCTTGCTCGCCGTGCAGCGTGTAGAGCCAGTCGATGATCACCTGCTGCGCGGCGGCGTTCAGGATGGTCTTGCCGCCGGCGTGCTGCGGCGGCAGGTAGACGAGCCACGACGTCGACAGATCGTTGAGCTCCGGCGAGCTCGCGACGGTGTCGTAGTCCATGAAGTTGGGACCGTACAGATCGGTCGTGCCGGGCCCGGCGTGGCAGGCCTCGCTCGTGCAGCTCTCGACGAGGATCGGCACGACCTGCTCGCCGAACGTCTGGCTCGGGAGCTCGGTTGACGGCGCCGGCGCGCTGTCATCCGTGCATGCGGTGAGACCGACAACGACCCATGGCAGCAGCCATCCCATCCTCATCATGGGAGCGATCGTAACCAAGAATCGCCGCGAGTTGGCCCGAAACGGTCAGTAGCCGTCGCTTTGTGCTTCTTCGAGCCACTGCAAGATCGCGGCGTCTTGTGCGGCGGTGAACGCCGGGCCTTCGTGCTCGCCTTTGGTCAACAGCTGCGACGACGCCGGATCGTCGCCGCCGTTGAGCGCGGGCGTCGCGAGGATCGTGTTGTAGTCGAGCGAGACGGCCGTCGGGCCGGCGATGCTGGTGCCGTGGCACGCGTTACAGCTCGATTGCAGGATCGGTGCGACGTTCGCGTCGAAGTCTTGCTGGAGCTGATTGGTCGGCTGGGTGCTGCCGCCGGGCGGTGGTGCTTGTTTCTGCGGCTCCTCGACGATCACGCAGCCGACGAGCAAGAACGGAACGATCGCGAACAGACGCATACGAGCCCTCGCTTTCCCGACATCGCATCCTACGAGCGGTCCGGCACAGCGGCTCCCGAACCGCTGCTGACAAGCGAGGGCTCGGCCTGTCAGCGCCGGCCGCGATGCTCGAAGCGCCAATCGCGGCGACCTTCACGCCGCTCGCCCGAGCGAACGCCGCGATCGAAGCCGCGATGGAACGCGCCGACGCGCGCGTCGCGATAGCTCGTGCGGCCGTAGCCTTCGTGGTGCCAGGGCGACGCCGCGGCGACGCCACCAGTGAGTCCGAGTGCGAGCAACGTTGAAGCAAAGATTCGACGCATAGCTAGTACCTCCTGCAGAGGAGCTAGAGCAGCCGACGTGCCACGCGCGCTGCGCGGACTTGGACGCGATTGCCGCGATTTTTCCTGCGAGAGCTGCGCGATGCAGCTGCAGATTCGGCAGCCGTAATGCGGCGTTAATCCGACGACGACGATGCAGCGTCGGGCAAGTCGGCAAGCTCGTCGTTGTACAGCTCGCCCAGGTGCCGCGACACGAACACGTGGATCAGATCCGGGTCGTACATCTTGCCGGCGGTCTTGCGCAGCACCGCCTCGCATTCGTCGAGCGGCAACGCCGCTTTGTACGGCCGATCGGTCGCCATCGCATCGAACGCATCTGCGATCGCGACGATTCGCGCGACGAGCGGGATGTCTTCGGCGACCATCTTGTCGGGATAGCCCGAGCCGTCCCAGCGCTCGTGGTGGTTGCGCACCGCCGGCATGATCGGATGCAGCATCGCGATGTTCATCGCGATGTCGTAGCCCTTCACGGGATGCTC
>DASXEF010000195.1:0-22280 GCA_036490255.1 Kofleriaceae bacterium | reverse complement strand
GACGAGGATCTGCGTGGCGCGAGCGGCGGCGTGAGCATGAAGCTGACGCAATATGGCTATCCGAATGACCCGTACGGTGATTCGGAAACTCGCAAAGGTCATGGTGCGTATTCGAATCTCGCCGCGAACCGCTCGATCGCGATGACCGATGCGGGACTCGCGGCGCTCGGGCTCTCGCCCAGCATGGTTCGCAAGACCCATCCGTCTGTCGACATCCATCTCAAAGGTGGTGGCGTGATGACGCGCCGGATCGACGATCGTGCGCCCGAGCGCGACAGGCGTACCGACGTGTACATGCCGAGCGGGTTCAGCCGCAAGCTTCCCGATCGCGCGGACATCACGCTGCACCGCTGATATGACTGCGCGATGCGTAGCTCGCATTGCGTGTCGATCTTGGTGCCGCTGATCGCGTGCGCGGCCTGCGCGCCGAAACCGAGCGTGCAGCCGATTCCGCCGGCGCCTCCGGTCGCGACGGGATCGGCGGCGCCCGTTGCAGGCGAGGTCTCGCTCGACCATCTCGGCGACGGCGAGCACGTGCTCGGTTTCACCGCGCGCGCGTTGTACGTCGACGATCGCGGCGCACCGATCGGCGCGCGGTTCGTGCACGATCGCACCGGGTTCACGGTCGACTACTTGCGCATCGAGAGCGCGCCGCAAGCGCATCTCTGGGTGACCACGTATCCGACCGGCGACAAGGGCGAGCCCCACACGCAAGAGCACTTGTTGCTCTACAAGGGCAATCGCGGCCGCACGCTCGGCTCCGACAATGCGATGGCGCTGGTGACGCAGAACGCGTTCACCGAGCAGTGGCGCACGTCGTACACGTTCAAGACCGTCGCCGGTCCGGACGCGTATTGGGGCGCGCTCGCCGATCAGCTCGGCGCGATGCTGAACCCCGACGAGACCGACGAAGAGATCCGGCGCGAGGTGCGCAACGTCGGCGTCGATAAAGCAGGCGACGGCAAGCTGCGGCTCGAAGAGAAGGGCACCGTCTACAACGAGATGGTCGGCGCGTACGAGGATCCCGAAGTCGTCGGCGGGCGCGCGATCGGTCAGCTCGTCTACGGCGCGACGCATCCGCTCGCGCTCGAAGCCGGCGGCTTTCCCGACGCGATCCGCGCGATGACGCCTGCCGACATCCGCACGTTTCACGACGCGCACTACTTCCTGGCGAACATGGGAATGATCGGCGCGTATCCGAGCTCGATGCCGCTGCCCGACGTGCTCGCGAAGACCGGCGCGATCCTCGACAAGGCGGCGGGCCGCACCGGCACGGTGATGACGGCCGCGCAGCTGCCGAAGCCGCAAGGTGCGGCGCCGGGCGCGCAAGCGATCGCCGAATATCCGTTCAGCGACGCGGCGAACGCGAGCCCGCTGTTGTTCGCGTGGCCGGCGACGCGCCAGCTCGATCTGACCGAGCGCACGCTCGCGGGGTTGTTTCTCGACGCGTTTGCCGGTGACTCGAGCACGCCGATCTACACCAAGCTCGTCGATAGCAAGACGCACGTGCTCGATCTCGGCGCCACCGCGGTGCACGCGTCGATCTCGGCCGACGAAGGCCAGCCGATCTCGCTCGAGCTCTCCGGCGTGCGCGCCGACAAGCTCGACGCGGCGACGCTCGATGCCGTCCGCGGCGTGATCGCGGCCGAGCTCGATCGGATCGCGAAGCTGCCCGACGGCGATCCGCAATTGCGCGCGTTCGATCAGCAGGTCGTCAGCCGCGTGATCGAGCTGCGCCGCAAGCTCGCGAAGCTGCTCGGCACGCCACCGGGCTTCGGCGAGCGCACCGAAGATTCGACGTGGCTCGAGCACCTGCACGAGCTGAACGACCATCCCGGCTTTCGCAAGTCGCTGACGCTGCACGACCAGCTCGATCAGATCAGCGCGCTGCTTGCGAGCCCGCAAAATCCGTGGCGCACCCGCATCCACGCGTGGGGGCTCGACGTGAAGCCGTACGCGGTCGCGACGAAGCCGAGCCCGAGCCTGCGCAAGTCGCTCGATGCGGCGCGCGAGCAACGGCTCGCCGACGAGCTCGCGCGGCTGCAGAAGCAGTACAAGACCGCCGATGCCGCGTCGACGCTCGCGCGCTACGCCGCCGATTACGACAAGGCGACGAAGGAGCTCGACGCGTCGGCGCGCGCGGCCGAGCTGCCGCCGCTGACCGCGGCGCCGCCGATGACACTCGACGATTCGCTGCAATACGATACCGGCGAGCTCGCGGCGACGCGCACGTTCGTCGCGCGCGTCCCGGCGATGTCGAGCACGCGCGTCGAGCTCGCGTTCGACGTGCGCGAAGCGATCGGCGAAGACGATCAGGTGTTTCTGGCGGCGTTGCCCGCGTTGCTCGGCGACGCCGGCGTGATCGAAAACGGCACGCCGATCTCGGCGGCTGAAGCTCGCGAGCGCCAGCGCGTCGACATCCTCGGGCTCGACGTCGAATACATCGGCAACCCGCGCTCGCATCGCGTCGAGCTCGCGATCGCCGGCTCCGGCAACGGCCCGAAAGAGACGCGCGCCGCGCTCGCGTGGATGCAGCGCGTGCTGTTCGCGCCGGATTGGCGCGTCGACAACGTCGCGCGCTTGCGCGACCTGATCGCGAAGCAAGAGGCGGAGCTGCATGCGGTGTTGCTCGGCTACGAAGAGCACTGGGTCAAGGATCCGCGCGACGCGTGGGCGCAACAGGATCCGATCGAAGCTCACACGCAGTCGCTGTTCACCGAGCTGCACGACTTGCATCGACTGCGCTGGATGCTCGCCGAGCCCGACGACACCGGCGAGGTGACGAAGCTGCTGAATCAGCTCGCGACCACGAAGCAGCCGCGCGCGAAGCTCGCCGCGCTCGCGCAGACGATCGCCGACGGCAACGGTGCGGCGGCGAAGCTGTCGCCGAAGGCCAAGCAGCTCGCGCAGCTCGCCGGCAAAGATCTCGCGGGCGCGCTCGCCGATCTGCCCGACGATTCGCTCGCCGCCGACTGGAGCTACCTGTGCCGCGAGATGGCGAAGGATCTCGGCGCGGGCGCGGCGGCGTCGCTCGCCCGGCTCGATCACGTGCGGCAGCTGATCGTGCAAGGCGAGCACGCGCGGCTCGTCGAGGTCGGCTCGCCCGAAGGCGAGCAAGCGATCGCCGCCGACGTCGAAGCGCTCGTGCGCGCGCTGCCGCAACCGCAACAGGCGCACGCGTATTTGCCCGCGGTGCGAACCGACGGCGGCCCGTTCATGGCGCGGCTCGCACAGCGCGAGCCGGTCGAGAAGTCGGGCCCGAAGTTCGTCGGGCTCGTCGATGCGAGCACCTCGATGGGCGTGTTCCTCAACCTCGCGCCGGCGCCGTGGTACGGCGACACCGGCGACGACGCGGTGCTCGACTACCTCGCGTCGAACCTCTACACGGGGCACGGCGGTCACTCGATCTACGCGAAGACGCTCGGCGCCGGGCTCGCGTACTCGAACGGCGTGCACTCGTACGTCGACAACGGCCAGCTCGATTACTACGCCGAGCGTTGCCCGCTGCTGTCGCAGACGCTGAGCTTCGTCGTCGGCGCGGTGCGCGGCGAGAAGCCCGATAAGAACATCGCACGCTATGCAATCGCGAACGCGTTCACGTCGCGGATCGCCGATTCCTACGAGCGGCGCGCCGACAAGATGGCCGGCGATCTCGTCGACGGCTTGCCGCCCGATCTCGTGCGCGCGTTTCGCACCCGCGTGCTCGAGCTCGCGAAGCGACCCGATCTCGCCGACGCGCTGTACGCGCGCATGCCGCACGTTTACGGCAAGGTACTGCCCGGGCTCGACAAGCTCGATCCGGCCGCGACCTACTTCGTGATCGGCCCCGAGAAGCAGCTCGTTGCGTACGAGGCGTATCTGCACGCCCAGGTCGCGAAGACCACGAAGCTGCATCGGCTCTATCCGCGCGACTTCTGGATCCCGGCGAAGCTATGAGCCGACGATCGCGTCGTGGATGTACTGCGCCAGGCCGGGCGCGAGCCGATCGATGTTCTGCGTGAACCGCGCGTCGGCGACGAACATGTCTGCCAAGCCGCGTTGGATCTCGACGCTGCACGGATAGAACCAGCGCGAGATGTGATCGCGATGCGCGACGACGGCTTCGCGCACGCGAGCGTCGGTCGCCGGTGCGTGCTCGGCCATCAGCTCGGCGAACCGCGCGAATACGGCGTCGCCTTCGCGGCGGATCGCGTCCCACTCGGGCTTGCCGTACTGCTTCGTCCGGCGCGCGGACTCTTTGTACGCTCCGGTGTTGCCCCAGCGCTGCGCCGCCTCGGCTTCGTGTTCCGCGTGATCGAACCCATCGAATAGTGATTTCACGTTCATGACAGTGCCTTTCTCGATGGCAAGCGATGCGTCGATCGACGCGAGCATGCGGTCGAGCTGACCGCGCTTGGCGAGCAGCGTCGCGCGATGACGCTGTAAGGCGTCGATTCGCGAGAACGCCGGATCGTCGAGCAATGCGGCGATCTCGTCGAGCGGGAGGCCGAGCTCCTTGTAGACGAGCACGTGCTGCAAGCGCAGCACGTCGTCATCTGCATAGAGCCGATACCCCGCGCGCGAGCGATCCGACGGTTGCACCAAGCCGATCTCGTCGTAGTGGTGCAGCGTACGGACCGTGATGCCGGTCAGCTTTGCGAGCTCTCCAACCGTGAATGCCATCGTGGGATCACCGTGCGGCCTGACGTCGCGTGAGGGTCAAGGGCGAATCTTCGCGATCGCGGTTTCGAGCGGCAAGTCGCTGCCTTGCGCGAGCGCGTCGGGCGTCGCGGCGATCGCGAGATCGGGCGCGACGCCGAGGTCTTCGATCGGCTTGCCCTCGGCGCTGAGCAAGTTCCACGTCGGGATCGCGACGATCGCGTGGCTCTGCGGCAGGGTGATCGAGATCGGCGCGCCGGAGCTGCCGCCGGTCGTCTCGCCGACGATCACGGCGCCGAGATCCGCGCGCAACGCGGCCGCGATGACCTCGCACGTCGACGCGCACGCGGCATCGACGACCACCGCGATCTTGCCGGTGAAGCCGTGGTCGAGTGCCGGCACGGTGATCGGCTGCGGCGGCGAGAACCCGTCGGCCTGCGCGACGAGCGCTTTCCACTGCGGGCGCAGATCGAGCGTCGTTTGCGAGACCAGCACGCGATAGCTGCCGAGCGCGGCCGTGCCGCCCGCGAGATCGGCGAGCACGCGGTGACCGACGATGTCGACGCCACCGCGATTGCCGCGCAGATCGATCGCGATCGCCTTTGCGGCTCGCGCCTTTGCGAGCGCGTCGTCGAGCTGCTTCGCGCGCGTGCTGCCGCCGTCGAGCGAGCCGATCGTCACGAGGGCGACGTCGCCTTGCTGCACGACCGCGAACGGCTCGCGGTGCTGCTGCTTGTCGATCTTCGCCGGCGCGATCGCGACGTCGAGCTCGCCACCGCCGCGCCTGGCGACTTTGATCGTGCGCGCACGCGGCGGCGAATCCTTGGGATAGAGCACGGTCGTCCACGTCCGCGCGAACGTGGTCATCGCCGATTCCGGCCGCGACACCGCGCGCGACGCGCCGGCTTCGGCGAGCACATCGGCGACCGCGCGGCCGTCGATCGCGATCACCTCGTCGCCGGGCGCGACACCGGCGGTAGCGACGCTCGATCCGGCATCGACGCGCGCGACGAGCAAGTGACCGTTCGCGAGCACGGTGCCGAGCCCGAGCGTGAAGCTGGTGTAGCCGCGCTTCGGTGCGGCGGTCGCCGGCGGCTTGTACGACAGGTGACCGTCGTGAAATCGCGCGAGCATGTTGTAGATCGCGGCGTCGTACGCGGCCCACGTCGTCGCCGCGAGCAGCGCGCGCTCGGCGTCGGCGAACACCGCGGCTTCGTCGAGGTGATGCAGCGCGAGCTTGGCGTCGCGATGCGCGTACATCGAATCGAGCGCGCCGCGCAGGAACTTGAGCTCGTTGCGCCGCCCGTCGGCCGGCGGCAGCTCGCCGCGCGCGTGATCGGGATCGTGATACGGACCCGGCGTCGGCGCAGCGACCACAGCCGGTGGCGGCGGCGCAGGCGCGACCGGCGCCGCCCCGCAGCTAGCGACGATGAGAGCTAGAAGACGACGATCCACGAGACGGAGCCGCACGATACGCCGGCGCGGGGCCACGGACACCGCCGCGCACTTCGCCACCGCCGCGATAGCCATAACCACCGCGATAGCCATAACCGCCGCGATAGCCGCCGTAACCGCCGCGATAGCCGCCGGAGAAGCCGCCGTGATAGTGCGCGTACGCTTCGGGCCGCGCGATGCCGCGAATGCCGATCGGCACGTTGTAGGCGACGCCCCAGCCGCGGTTGTAGAAGCCCGAGCGGTACCAGGTGCCGCCGTCCCAGCGCCAGTAGAAGCCGTCGCTGTAGAACACGGGATAGTCGTAGTCGCTGATCACCTGCACGCCAGGGCCGACGTACTCCATCTGCGGAGCGGCGTAGCCGTAGCCATAGCCATAGCTCACACCGACGGCCGGCTCTTCGCTGTAGCACCCCGTCACCACGAGCCCGAACACGGCGAGGAGAAGTAGTCGCTTCATAGTCGCTCCTACTTGGACCCTAGCATGTCGAGCTCGGCTTCGAAGAGCCGGTTTCCGACGGTGAGGTAAACCGTCCCACCGGTTACTGAAACATCCCAGCGGTTGGAACGGTCGAGCGTGACGGCCACCGCATCGAGGAACGTCGGCGGCAACCCGATCAGCTCGATCGCGTCGGCTTTGTGCACGTGCGCGAAATCGGCGCGCAACGCGGCGACGTTCTTCCACGTGTACACGACGACGCGCGGGCTCGCCTTCGACGCCTTGTGCAGGCGCTCGGCCGTCGGCGAGCCGATCTCGATCCACGCGACGAGATCGCCGCGGAGATCGCGCTGGACCAGCGCCGGCTCGGTGTCGTCGCTGACGCCCGCTTTGGAAAACTCGAGCCCGTCGGCGTGCTCGAGCGCGCGGGCGAGCACGCGCGCGACCAGGTAGCGATCGCTCTCCGACGGATGCTGCGCGGCGCGCAGATCGAGGTCGATGTAGAGCGAGCGATCGGCGTGCGCCAGCGCGATCGTGAACCGACGCATCGTCGCCTGCAGCGCCATCGCGGCGATCAGCTCAGCTTGTGCGCGCGGGCGCGCGGGCGCTCGACGATCTTGAAGTCTTCGTTGTCGATCGCGATGCGGCCGGAGTCTTCGTGAATGAACTCGAGCTCGTAGTCGATCTCTTGATCCGACAGCGCGTCGACGTGCTTGCGATCGGGATGGTCCGGCGCGTAGCCGACCATGCCGGTGAACGTCATGAAGTACGCGCCGCGCCCGCCGCTCGGGTCGGGCGCGGTGTGCTCGAGGATCGCGCTCGAATCCATGATCAGCCGGGCGCCATCGGGCAGCCGCACGGCCGTCACCTGCGGATTGTAGCCGTCACCGGGCACGCCGACGGTCGCCAGCCACTTGAGTCGGAGCGGGCGATCTTTGTCGAGCCGGAAGTTGACGAGCAGCGCAGTCATGGCGCGAGGATACCCAGATCTGCTACGCAACTTCTATGCGCTACCTGCACACGATGATCCGCGTGCGCGACCTCGAAGCCGCGGTGCGATTTTTCTGCGACGGACTCGGGCTGCACGAGATCCGCAGGCGCGATCACGAACAGGGTCGCTACACGCTCGTGTTCCTCGGCGAGCACAGTTCCGGCGACTCGCCGCAGATCGAGCTGACGCACAACTGGGACAACAAAGACGCGTATAGCGGCGGTCGCAACTTCGGCCACGTCGCGTACGAGGTCGACGACATCTACGCCGCGTGCCAGCGCTTCATCGATCACGGCTACCAGATCTCGCGGCCGCCGCGCGACGGCCGCATGGCGTTCGTACGCTCGCCCGATCTGATCTCCGTCGAGCTGCTGCAGAAAGGCGGCGCGCTCGCGCCGGCCGAGCCGTGGACTTCGATGCCCAACGTAGGTGAGTGGTAGCTCGTGCGCGCGACGGCCGACGAAATTCTCAAAGTCATCGCGACGAATCGCAAGGCGACGCACGACTTTCACATCCACGACAAGTTCGAGGCCGGCATCCAGCTCGTCGGCTCCGAGGTCAAGTCGCTGCGCGATGCCAAGGTCGTGATCAGCGACGGCTGGGCCGAGGTGCGCAAAGGCCAGGCGTATCTGCACAACGTGCAGATCCAGGAGTACGCGCAGGCGAACCGCTGGGGCCACGAGCCGATCCGCGTGCGCAAGCTGCTGATGCATCGCCACGAGCTCGAGAAGTTGTCGAAGGCGACGATCATCAAGGGCTACACGCTGATCCCGCTGTCGCTCTACTTCAAAGGCCACCGCGTCAAGGTCGAGCTCGCCCTCGTCACGAACAAGAAGCAGCACGACAAGCGCGCGACGAAGAAGGCCGCCGACGATCAGCGCGAGATCGATCGCGTGATCAAGCGCGCGCGCTGACCAGCTTGCACGCGTGGCCGAGGACCTGCGGGCCGTCGACGGTCGCGGTCGGCGTCGGTTGCCAGCCACGCGCGACCCGCGCGGCGAGCAGCTTGTCGGCGGTCGGTCGGTGGTCCCACACGGAGACCTCGCCAAGGGCGCCGAGTCACGTCGAGTCGTAGACGAGAAAGCGCGTGCCGTCGGTCGCGACGACGTCGTGCGTGTACTCGTCTTGCACGATCACGTCGACGATCGTCAGGTCCGGGCGGCGGACCAGATCTTCGAGCGTGCGCATGGCAAAGACTACGCGATTTGCGCAATTCAGCTTCGTGATTCCGCTTCCGCGGTGGCGCGCCAGCCCGTCGACGCACACCGAACAGTGGAACCCGAGCCGAGAATTCGAACGCCTGCCGATCTTTTCTTGCGCACCATGCCAGGCCGCCGGGTTATCCCCCTCGACGATGGTCGCCGGCGCCGATGACCGACTGACCGCGCTCTACCGCATGTATGGCCCCGTGATCTATGCCCGCTGCGTGCGCCTGCTCGGCGATCGAGCGGCGGCCGAAGACGCGACGCAGGAGACGTTCATCCGCGTCCAGCGCCACCTCGCGAAGGCGCCCGATGCCGCCGAGGCGCTCGCGTGGATCTACCGGATCGCGACGAACTATTGCTTGAACGAGATCCGCGACCGCAAGCTGCGGCCGCTCGCGGATGCCGAGCCGCCGGAGCTCGCGAGCGACGACTTGGACACGCTGCTCGCCGATCGCGATCTCGTCGCGCGCATCGTGCGGCGCAGCCCCGAAGCGACGCGCGCGGCCGCGTGGCTGCATTTTGTCGATGGCCTCGATCAGAGCGAGGTCGCCCGCGTGCTCGGCGTGTCGCGCCGTACCGTCGTCAATCGGTTGGCCGAGTTCGGCCAGAACGCACGCAAGTTCGTGCATCGGAGTGCGTCGTGACTCACCTGTCATCACTAACGCTCGATGCGCTCGCGCTCGGCCGCGAGACGCCCGGCGCGCGCGAGCACCTCGCCACGTGCGCGCGGTGCCGCGGCGAGTTCGAGTCGGCGGCGGGGCTGCGCCAGCACTTCATCAGCCAGATCTTGCCGCGCACGCGACCGCGCAAGGCGCGCCCGAGCTGGTTCGTGTTCGCCGTGCCGGCATTCGCGGCGGCGATCGCGATCGTCGCGGTCGTATCTCGCCATCGCGAAGCGCCGGCACCCGCGCCCGACCTCGCGATCAAAGGCGACGCGACGTGGCAAGTCTTCGCCAACCGCGACGGTCAGACGTTCATCGTGCACGACGGCGCGCAGCTCGAGCCCGGCGATCGCATCCGCTTCGCGGTGATCCCCGACGGCGCGCGCTACTTGCTCGTCGCGTCGATCGACGGTGCCGGCACCGTGTCGATCTATTTTCCGTACGGCGGCAGCGAGAGCGCGCCGCTGCCGGCCGGCGATCGCTCGCTGTTGCCGGGCAGCATCGTGCTCGATGCGGCGCCGGGACCCGAGCGAATGTTCGCGATCTTTTCCGACGAGCCGGTCGCCGCCGAGCAAGTGACCGATCAGCTGCGCGCGATCGGTGCCGGCGGTGCCGACGCGATCCGCGAGCCGCACGCGTTGACCGTCACGAACGCGCGCGCGCAAGCGTCGACCTTGTTCGAGAAACCAGTGCAGCGATGAAGCTCGCGATCGTGTTCGTCCTCGCCGCGTGCGCGTCGGCCTTCGCCGGCACGCACCGCGTCGCGATCGTCGTCGGCAACAACGTCGGCAACGGCGATCGCCCCGCGCTGCACTTCGCCGAGACCGATGCGTCGAAGTTCGCCGACGTCCTGCTCGAGCTCGGCGGCGTCGCGCCGGCCGATCTCGCGCTGTTGCAGGGCAAAGATCTCGCGGCGCTCGACGCGGCACTCGCGCACGCGAAGCAGCGCATCGCGGCATTCCACGCCGATCCGAACGATCGCGTGGTCGTGCTGTTTTATTTCTCCGGCCACTCCGACGGTGAAGCGCTCGAGCTCGGCAAGGATCGGCTGACGTTCGGCCAGCTGCGCGAGTGGCTCGCGACCGCCGGCGCCGATGTTCGCGTCGCGCTCGTCGACAGCTGCAAGAGCGGCGCGTTGCTCACCGCGAAAGGCGGCACGCTCGGCCCCGCGTTTCAGATCCGGCTCACCGACGACGTCGCGAGCACGGGCGAGGCGCTGCTGACCTCGAGCGCCGCCGACGAGGTCGCGCTCGAGTCGCGCGAGATCGGCGGCTCGTTCTTCACGCACCATTTCATTTCGGGCTTGCGCGGCGCCGCCGACGCGTCGGGCGACGGCATCGTCACGCTGACCGAGGCGTATCAATACGCGTACGCGCACACGATCAAGACGACCGGCGAGACCGTGATCGGCCCGCAGCATCCGGCCTACGACTATCGGCTCACCGGCCAAGGCGAGCTCGTGCTCGCCGAGCTGACGAAGCCGTCCGCGCAGCTGTCGCTGCCGCACGGGTTCGAGCGCATCCTCGTCTCCGATCGCACGCGCGACGAGGTGATCGCCGAGGTCGGCCCGGATGCGCGCGAGGTGCTCGCGGTCAAACCCGGCCGTTACACGATCCGCGCGTGGCACGCCGGCAAGATCTTCGCGGGCGACGTCACCGTCGCGGTCGGCGAAGCGAAGTACGTGCGGCCGAGCGATCTCGAGCCGGTCGGCTCGGTGTCGACCGCGAGCAAGGGCGACTACGAGCTCGACTACGAGCTGACGGCCGCGCGCGCGGCGATGCCGACGATCTTCATCGCCGGTGGGATCACGTCGGGCGTCACCGATGGCCTCGGCGTCGTGCCGGCGCTGCGCGGCGAGGTCGTATCGGCGTCGGGATTCTCGTTCGCGATCGACGGCGCCTCGCGGTACCACGCCGAGCACGACAATCCGCTGCGCGAGTCCGACGTGTTCGCGCTCGTCGGTTATCGTCGCGGCGTCGCCGGCGGTCGCTGGCGCGCGTGGCTCGGCGGCGAGGTCGGCGGGGGCGTCGTCGTGCAGTCGGATCTGGCGCCGGATAATTACTCCGCGGCGGTCCAGGCGAACGCGTTCGCCGGTGCGTCGTACGAAGTGGTCAGCGGCATCAAGCTCGCGGTCGAGCCGTCGATCGGCGCCGAGATGCTGCGCCGCGATGGCGGGCTCGGCGTGCTTGCCGTGCCCGGCCTCTGGTTCGGCGTCGGCTTCGCGCTCTGAGATCTGACCGAGCCCGAGCCCGAGCCCGAGTCCGAGCCCGCTCTGCAGTCGATCAACGTCGCGAGCCGTTTCGTTGCAGCCACGAGTGCAACAAACGTCGCTCGACGCCAGGGTTCGCGGTTGCACCGTTCGGAGTCGACCGGCTCGGCTTCTACGCCGCTAGTCTCTAGTCTCTGTGATACGGCTCGCCGCGCACGATCTTGAACGCGCGATAGAGCTGCTCGAGCACCAGCACGCGCACGAGCCGATGCGCGATCGTCATCCGGCCGAACGCGAGCAACTTGCTCGCGCGCTTGCGCAGCGCATCGCCGTGGCCGTCCGCGCCGCCGATCGCGAACACGACCGGTGCCCCGCCGCCGTGCGATTGCTCCGCGGCGATCAGCTCGGCGAGCTGCGCGCTCGTGATCATCTCGCCGCGCTCGTCGAATGCGAACACGTGCGCGTTCGCCGGCAGCGCCGCGAGCACGCCGGCTTCGTCTTTCGCCTCGGTGACCGCGAGCGTGCAAAACGGCCGCAGCCGCTTCTCGTATTCGGCACACGCGGCGACGAGATACGGCTCTTTGAGCCGGCCGACCGCGGCGATCGTGATCTTCACGAAACCGCGGAGGACTCGTACTGCTCGTCGAGCGGGATCCGCGCATCGGCGGGCACGTCGATCGGCACGCGCGCCGCATCGTTCCACAGCCCCTCGAGGTCGTAGTGCTCGCGCGCCGAGTGCAAGAACACGTGCACGACGAAGTCGCCGTAATCGAGCAGCGCCCACTGGCCAGTGCGCGCGCCTTCGGTCGCGATCGGCCGCACGCCCTCGGCTTTGAGCCCGACGGAGATGCCGTCGGCGATCGCGTCGACCTGGCGATCCGACCGGCCCGACAGCACGAGCTGATAATTACAGAACGAGCACAGCTGGCGGACGTCGAGCAGGACCGGCTCGAGCGCCTTCTTGTCGAGGGCGAGCGCTAACGCGCGCATCGCTCCATCGAGGCCATCGGTCGTGGTCGGCGGCTCGGCCGGAGGCTCCTCGCCGCGACGACTGCGTGCTTGTGGCTTGGCTGCTGCGCTCTTCTTCGCGTTGGTCATGCTTGGCTCGTCTGTCCCTTCAGGTTCGGACCTGCCCGGTGCCACGTACCACAAACTTGGTCGTCGTGAGCCCCTCCGCGCCCATCGGGCCGTAGGCATGGAGGCGTGTGGTCGAAATTCCGATCTCGGCGCCGAGCCCGAGCTCGCCGCCGTCGGCGAAGCGGGTCGACGCATTCACCATCACGGTCGACGAATCGACCTCGCGCACGAACCGCTCGGCGATCGCCGGATCCTGCGTGATGATCGATTCGGTGTGGCTCGAGCCGTAGCGCTCGATGTGCTCGATCGCGGCGTCGACGCCGTCGACGACACGCACGGCGAGGATGAGATCGAGATATTCGGCGTACCAGTCGGCGTCGCTGGCCGGCGTGCACGCGATCAAGCCCTGCACGGTCTCGTCGCCGCGCAACTCGACGGTCGGCAGCGCCGCCGCGAGCGCCTGGACAAAGCCGTCGGCGATCGCGCGATCGACGAGCACCGTCTCGACGGCGTTGCACACGCCCGGGCGTTGCGTCTTCGCATTGACGATGATGCGCAGCGCCGCGAGCGTATCCGCGGCGGCGTGCACGTAGATGTGGCACACGCCTTTGTAGTGCTTGATCACGGGCACGCGCGCGTGCTCGGTGACGAACCGGATCAGGCCTTCGCCGCCGCGCGGAATCGCGAGATCGATCAGCTCGTCGAGCTTCACGAGATCTGCGATCGCGTCGCGATCGGTCATCGGCACGAGCTGGACGCATTCGGGCGGCAGCTCGCTGGCGGCGAGCCCGGTCTGGATCGCCGCGAGCAGCGCGCGGTTGGTCTCGAGCGCTTCACTGCCGCCGCGCAAGATGCACGCGTTGCCGGATTTCAGGCACAGCGCCGCGGCGTCGGTCGTCACGTTTGGCCGCGCTTCGTAGATCATCGCGATCACGCCGAGCGGGATGCGGACGCGCGCGACCATCAGCCCGTTCGGCCGCGTGTCTTCGCGATCGATGCGGCCGAGCAGGGCAGGTTGTGCGGCGACCTCGCGCACCGCCGCGGACAGCTTGGCGACGCGCGCGGCATCGAGCATCAAGCGGTCGCGCATCGCCGGCGCGAGCTCGGCGGCGGCCGCGAGATCGCGCGCGTTGGCCGCGAGAATCTCGTCGCGCTGGTGATCGATCGCATCGGCGATCGCGAGTAACCCCACGGTTCGGCGTGCTTCGGTCGACTTCGCGAGAGTCCTCGACGCCGCGCGGGCAGCTCGGGCCACGCTTTGGATCTTGGTTTGTCTCTCCAGCGAAGAGGTCACGCAGCTCTCGACGGTACCGTCTATGTCCAGGCTGGCCCCGGATCGGGCCGATTGCAAGGCTAGATGATCACGAGGTCGTCGCGGTGGATCGCCTCGTCGGCACTCTTGTAACCGAGCCGCGACTCGATCGCCGTCGAGCTCAGCCCTCGAATCGCGCGCAGATCGTCGGCGCCGTAACCGACCAAACCGCGAGCGACCTCGCGGCCGTCGCGCGCCGTGATCGACACCGTATCGCCGAGCTCGAAGTCGCCTTGGACGTCGAGGATGCCCGTTGGCAGCAGGCTGGTCTGGCGCTGCGTGATGGCGGCGACCGCGCCGTCGTCGATGACGACCGCGCCCGCCGGCCGCGCGCCGTACGCGATCCAGTGCTTGCGCGACGACAGCACGTCGGGCTTCGCCGGTACGAACAGCGTGCCGAGATCGTCGCCGGCGAGCACGCGCGCGATCACGTCGGGCTCGCGGCCGGGCGCGATGATCGCCGGTACACCGGTACGCGTGACGATCCGCGCGGAGCCGACCTTCGAGCGCATCCCGCCGGAGCCGACGCCGCTCGTCGAGTCACCTGCGACCGGTGCGGCCTCGCGATCGATGTCGACCACGACCGGGATGCGCTTGCCGTTCGCATCGCGGACGCCTTCGACGTCGGTGAGGATCACGAGCGCGTCGGCCGAAACCAAGTTGCACACGAGCGCGGCGAGCTGATCGTTGTCACCGAATTTGATCTCTTCGGTCGCGACCGTATCGTTCTCGTTGACGATCGGCACGACGCGGTGATCGAGCAGCGCGCGCAGCGTCATGCGCGCCGACAGGAACCGCCGGCGATCGCCGAGATCGTCGTGCGTCAGCAAGACCTGGCCGATCTCGATCGCGTGCGCGCCGAACGCGTGCTCCCACAGCTGCATCAGCCGCGATTGCCCGACGGCCGCGGCGGCCTGCAGCGCCGGCAATTCGGTCGGCCGTGCGGCGAGCTTCAAGCGACTGATGCCGAGCGCGATCGCGCCCGACGACACGACGATGACGTCGACGCCGCGGTGGACCAACGTCGCGACCTGATCGGCGATCGCCGCGACGCCGGTCTCGGCGACGAGCCGGCTGCCGAGCTTGACGACGACGCGCTTCGCCGACGCCAGCGCGTGTCGTTCGATCGTCATGACTCGCGGGCGCGCCACTTGCGATCGAGCGTCTCGATCGCGCCGTCGAGGAACGGGTTCACTTCCGACGACAGTTGCGCTTCGACCGCCGCGACGGTGCGCGACAAGAAGTTCGTCTTCTCGGCGAGTGCTTGCTCGATCGCCGCTTCGGTCTCGTCGACGCGCTCGGCCTCGGTCACTTCGCTCTTGCGCGCGAGCAGGCGGCGAACCGCGCCGCGCGATGCCAGATCGGCGAGCTCGAGCGGCGCTTTCAACGTCGCGCGCGCGGCGGCGAGCACGCCCTTGCGAAACGGATGGAACGCGAGCGCGCCGGGCGTCTGATCGATCGCGCGCGAGATCTCGTCGCGCAAGAGCAGCGCGGTCGGGCCGTCGAGCGCGGCGCCGGTGTGCAGCTTCGCGCAATAGTGATCGAACAGCGTCATCGCGGTGAACGAGCGCGCCGCCGAGCGCGCGCGGTTGACGGTCGCGAGCGCGATCATCATGCGCTTCGCCGCAGCGCTCGCGAGCCGCAGCACGATGCCGCTCGCCGCCATCTCGACGATCGACGGCGGTGACGACGTGCCGTGCACGAGGTTCGCGGTCGCCTCGGGCGTCAGATCGACTTGATGCGCGGCCGCGATCTTTCGGTACCCACCGCCGAGGATCGTCGTGATCGCCCAATCGTCGACGAACGGCAGCGGCACCGCGCCGGCGAGGCTGCCGAGGATCGCGCGTGCGATGATCGCGCGGCGCTGGCCGACGAGGTAATCGCGCCGCGGAACGAGCGCCTGGGTCACTTCGACTCCGGCTTCTTGTGCAGCGGCGGCGCGATGCCCTGCAGCAGCGAGTCGCGATCGTCGACTTCGCGCAGCCGCTCGGGCGTCGCGACCACGTCGTCGCTGCCGGGCGCGGTGATCGGCGTCGGATGGCCGAGGTTCGTGACGTCGCTCTGTACCGAGACCTGCATCGCGAAGCGACGGCCGTCGCGCATGAAGCTGACGGTGCCCGACAGCTTCACCGACAGCGGCGCGCCGGTCTCGGCATCGAGCACGATCTCGCCCGAGAGGCCGTCGATCGTGCGCGTCTCGCGCCACTTGCGTTGCGGCAGCGGCTCGGCTGCGGGCTTCTTCGGCGAGGCCGCGGGCTTGATGTCGATCTTGCGGCCGGTGCGACCGGACACGTTCACCGGCCCGCGATCCGACAGCTCGGCGCCCGGCGCGACGAGCTCCCACGTCGCGGCGACGGGCTCGGCGAAGCTATCCAAGATCTGCTGCGCTTCTTCCGGCGTCTCCGGCGCGCGCGCGTGCCAGCGCTGATAGCGCGGCCGCAGGTACAGCTGCGAGCCGTCGAACGTGACCTCTCGGCCGTAGTCGGCCGAGTTCGCGTAGATCGCGTGATACGCGCCGCTGCCGCCGAGCTCGATCGTCGTCGTGTCGTCGAGATCCTCGGTCGGCTTGGCGTTCTCGGTCACGTGCGTCGCCATCGCGATCTGCGTGACGTGCGGTCCGAGCGCGGTGTCGATCGCGTGCTCGGGCAACGCGAGCGCGGCGCCGAGCGCATCGGGATCTTTCGCCGCGCGGTCGACATCGACCTTGCCGGGCTTCGCCGGCGCGACGACGAGGCCGCCGAGGTCGCGATCGGGCACGCCGGACGATCGCCCGCACGCAGCGACCGCGACGGCGATGACCACAGCGCGCATACGCGGTTCTTAGCCGTCTCGACGGCCCCGGTCAACCACGCTACCGTTGAGCCGCGTGGACGAGCTCGAAGTTTGGTCGCACACCGCTAGCGCGGGCGCGTTCGCCGTGCTGCTGGGCCTGTTGTGGGGCAGCTTCGCGAACGTCTGCATCTATCGCTGGCCGGCGGGTAAATCGGTCGTCAAGCCCGGCTCGCACTGCAGCTCGTGCCAAAAGCCGATCGCCTGGTACGACAACGTGCCGATCCTCAGCTACCTGTGGCTGCGCGGCAAATGCCGGGCGTGCAAGGCCGAGTTCTCGCCGCGCTACCTGCTGGTCGAGGCCGTCACCGGCGCGCTGTTCGGCGTCGCGTGGTGGTACACGCTCGGCATCGGCGGCGAGCTGTTCGCGTCGGTTCAGACGAACTTGCTGCAGTTCGCGGCCGACGCCGCGTTCATCTTCGTGATGGTCGTGATCGCCTTTATCGATCTCGACACCAAGTTGATCTTGAACCTCGTCACCGTGCCGTCGGCGGTGGTGTTCTATGTGCTGTCGCTCGCGCTACACCACGCGTGGTGGGAAGGTCTGGTCGGCATCGCGATCGGCTACGGCGTGCCGTGGGCGATCGGCGAGGCGTACTATCGAATCAAGGGCCGCGAAGGGCTCGGCCTGGGCGACAGCACGCTGCTCGCGGTCGTCGGCGCGCTGCTCGGATGGCGCGGTGTGGTCGTGTCGTTATTCGGCGGCTCGATCCTCGGCTCGGTCATCGGCATCACCGCGTTGCTAGCCGCACGTGGCAACGCGGACGAAAAGCAAGAGTCGGCGGAGCAAAGCGAAGCCCCGACGCTGATGAAGACCGAGCTGCCGTTCGGGCCATTCCTCGCGATGGCCGCGGTGTTTTACCTGTTCGCGGCGCAATGGATTCACGTTCGCTTCGGGCTATAGTTGCATTGTGGGTGGCCAAGCGGCCGAGCAGATTATCGCCGGCGTCGTGCTGAGCGAGCGCCTCGCCGTCACGACGTACGGCGCGATTCACCGCGCGTCGTTCAACGGCCAGCGCAACCTGCGCGGCCTCGTGATCGATTCGAAGTTCCTGGCCGACGATCAATTTCGTCAGACGGTTACCGATGCGACCGTGGTCGACAGCGTCACGCACCTCGATCACCCCAACGTGGTGCCGACGTTCACGGTCGAATCGAACGGCCCCGACGTCGTCGTGGTGACGCGCGGCATGGGCCGCTACATCACGGTGCAAGACCTCATCATGTCGGCGAAGGCGCGCAAGCAAGGCAAGCTCGCGACGCCGGTCGCCGGTCTGATCGGCAAGTCCGTCGTCGAAGCGCTCGCGCACGCGCATCAGCGCGGCGTCGTGCACGGCGCGGTTCACCCGCGCAGCGTGATCATCGACGAGGACGGCGCGATCCGGCTCGATAACTTCGTGACCGGCCGCGCGCTGACGACGGCCGTCGCCGCCGGTGCGGATTCGGCGCTGTGGCGCGGCCACGCCGGCTACATCGCGCCCGAGCTCGTCGTCGGCGAGGATCCGACGCCCGGCGCCGACGTGTTCGCGGTCGGCGCGATGCTGTTCACGATGCTGACCGGCGAAGCACCGCCGGGCAACTTGCGCGCGACGCCCGCCGTCGAGCGGCTCGTCCAGCGCGCGCTCGATACCGATGCCAAGCGCCGCTATCGCACGGCGACCGACCTGCTCGAGAACTTGATCGAAGCGCTCGAGGACGATCGCTGGGAGCTCGCCGATCGCCAGGAGCTGGTCAAAGAAGCCGGCCTGCTCGCCGGCGAGAGTAACCTCGACGATGCGACCGAGGATCTGCTCGCGTCGCTCGGCTCGGCGGCCGTCTCGGTGACGCCGACGCGACCGAGCATGGACATGCGCGCCGCCGCGGTCGCCGCGCGCCAGAAGTCGCCAAACCAGAACACCGGTGCGCGGCTCGACGACCTGCTCAACGACCTCGGTGACGATCACACCGGCGTCACCGATGCGCCGTTCGGCCGCGATCCGGTGAGCGAGCTGATCAGCCTCGATCCGCGCAAACGCGAGGTCATCGTTTCGGCGACGCGCGTGCCGTCGCTCGACGATCCCGACGACGACACGCCGCTGCCACCGCCGCAGCCAGATGCCGACGACTCCGGCGGCGTCGTGCGGCGGCGCACGAACGCGCCGACGCAACGCGCGCGGAGCAGCACCGGCTCGACGAGCGCGACCGACGAAGCCGCTGCGCTCGCGGCGATCGGCGAGCTCGATGAAGGCGCGCGCCGGGTGTCGACCGCCGCCGAGCAAGCCGCGGCCGCCGCGAAGAAGCTCGAGCAAGCCGCCGATCGCGCCGACCAAGCGAGCAAGCGCGTGCAGGAGCCGGCGAAAAAAGTCGCGCGGCCGATGGCGCCGATCCTCACCGACGATCTGCCGCCGCCGAGGCTCAAGAGCCCGCTGCGCGGCGTGTTTGGCGCGATCGTGATCCTCGCGATCGTCGGAGCCGGTGGCTACGGCGTGTACACGCGGTTCCAGCAAGACGACGCGCAGGCGATCGCCGCCAAAGAAGCGAAAGAGCGCGCGCAAAAAGCAGCCGACGACAAGACCAAGCAGATGCAGAACGAGCAGCCGGATCCGGGCGCGCTCGAGATCAACGCCGAAGGCGCCGGGATCTGGCTGCGGCTCGGCCGCACGCCGCTCGACACGCCGTTCAAGCTGCCGGCGACGATCCAGCACGACCTCGTGCTGATGCACGAGGGCAACGAGCCGACCGAAGCGCAAGTCAACGGCCCGCTGTGGACCGGCGCGAAGGACAAGCTCAAGGCGTCGCTGACCGTGACGCTCAAGCCCGCCAAGACCAACAAGCCCGCCGAGATCCCGCTCCAGCCGACGAGCCAGGTGCTCGGCACGACCGGCATCGTCGGCGAAGGCTACGTCCACATCGAATCGACGCCGAAAGACGCCGAAGTCTGGCTGTTCATCGGCGGCAACCACGCGCGCTTCGACAACCTCGTCGCGGGCCGCGACTACGAAGCTGCGGTGGTCAAGCCCGGCTTCAAGACGCAGTTCGTCGACGTCAAGGCCGACGACTGGCGCGATAACGATCCGGGGACGCCGATCGATTCGGCGAAGAAAAAGGCGGTGCTGTCGCGCGACGTCGAGCTGGTGCCCGACCCCGCGGCGAAAAAGGCCCGGTAGCGTGGCGCCGCCACCGCGCACGCTTCACGTTCGTTGCTCGACGTGGGCGCAGGTCGAAGTCTTCACGACCCGCAAGCTGCGCAAGGGTCGCCTGCTGTCGATGAAGGTGCCGTTCGACACGGCCGCCGGCGCGCACGTCGCGCTCGGGCTCGAGCTGCCCAATCAGCTCGTGATCGCGATCGACGGCATCGTGCAGCGCGCGTCGACGATCGACAACGATCCGAAAGCGCGCACGTGGATCGAGCTCGAGCTCGTCGGGTTCACCGACGACGTGATGGAGCGCGTCCGCGGGATGGCGAAAGATGCGGCCGAGAATCGCGTCGCGGTGCACACGCCGATCAAGAAGTCCTCGACGATCACCGGCGGCATGGGCGACGACTTGCCCGCCGGCGAGCGCGAGTTGTTCCAGCACTTGGCGGGCGAGCTGCGCCGGCTGCGCACGGCCGCCGTGCACGACGTGCTCGGCGTCGCGGTCGATGCCTCGGCCGAAGAGATCCGCACCGGCTGGAAGAACCTCGTGCGCCGCGTCCATCCCGATCTCGTCGCGCGTCGCGGCGCGCCGGCGATCTCGCACCTCGCCGAAGAGCTCACGATCCTGTCGAATCGCGCCTACGACCGGCTGCGCGCGGCGATGGTCGCCGAAGGTCGCGGCAACGCGATCGGGCCGACGTTGAGCTCGCCGCCGGGTTGGCTCGTCGGCTTCGACGACATGGCGAGCGGCGGCGGACCCGAGCCGCGCCAGGTCACGACGCGCTTCGAGCGCCGCGCCGAGGGCACGCATGCGCCGCCGGAGCGCAAGTCGCAGCGCACGATCAACCCCACGACGCTCGCCGCATCGGGACCGCCGTCGACGATTCAAGGCGGCGAAGCGTTCGAGCAACGCGCGCGCTCGATGCTCGCGCAAGGCGATGCCAATGCCGCGCGCGAAGTGCTCGCGGCGGCGCTCGTGATCTATCCGCGCAGCAAATCACTGCGCTCGCTGTATTACGTCGCGACCGCGCTCGTCGCGCTCGCCGACGGCGAGCTGATGCTCGCGACCTCGCAGCTCGAAGCCGCGCTCGCGCATCACGAAGCGTGCGTCGAGGCCGCGCAGATGCTCGACCACGTCAAGAAAGACGGCAACACGAACGTCGACGATCTGCGAAGGCTGTTTCGGTGAGCAACGCGGTCGGCATCGACCTCGGCACGACGAACTCCGTCGTCGCGGTGATCGATCGCGACGGCGCGCCGCGCATCCTGACGACCGAAGAAGGCTCGACGACGATGCCGTCGCTCGTGTGGTTCTCGCCGCGCGGGCCGATCGTCGGCGACGCCGCGCGCGAAGGGCTCGACCGCAATCCCGATTGCACGATCTTCGGCGCCAAGCGGTTGCTCGGCCGCCGCTTCGACCACCCCGAGATCCGCCGGCTCGGCCGCGTGCTGCCGTACGAGCTGACCGAAGCGCCGAACGGCGATACGTGGATCCAGCTCGCCGGCGGCCGCGCGGTGTCGCCCGAAGAAGTTTGCGCGCTGATCCTGCGCGAGCTCCGGCGCACCGCCGAGCGCGCGTTCGGCGGGCGCGAGCCGGTCACGCGCGCGGTGATCACGATCCCGGCCTGGTACGACGCCGCGCAGCGCCAGGCGACGAAAGACGCGGCGCAGATCGCCGGGCTCACCGTGCTGCGCTTGCTCAGCGAGCCGACCGCGGCCGCGCTCGGCCACGGCGCGCATCGCGGCGACGATCGCCGCTTTCTCGTGTGCGATCTCGGCGGCGGCACGTTCGACGTCGCGGCCGTCGATGTCGACGCCGGCGTGTTCGAAGTGCTCGCGACGACCGGCGACGCGTTCCTCGGCGGCGACGATGTCGATCGCGCGATCGTCGAGCACGTCGTGCGCGACGTTCGTCAGACTCGCGGCATCGACATCAGCGACGACGCGATCGCGGTCGAGCGACTGCGGCTCGCCGCGCAACGCGCGAAGCACGCGCTGTCGGAGACGCCGACGACGACGCTGAGCGTGCCGCTCGCGCTGCCGTCTGGAAAAAGCAGCGAGTATTCGCGGCCGTTGCGCCGCGACGAGCTCGAGCTGTGGGCAGCGCCGCTGATCAAGCGCCTCGAGCCGCCGGTGCGCGATGCGCTCGCCCGCGCCGCGCGCCAGCGCGACCAGATCGACGAGGTCTTGCTCGTCGGCGGGATGACGCGCATGCCGAGCGTCAAGAAGGAGCTCGCGCGCGTGATCGGCCGCGAGCCGAGCGCGATCGCGAATCCCGAAGAAGTCGTCGCGGTCGGCGCGGCGCTCGAGGTCGCGCGGCTCGACGGCACGATCGAGGGCGTGTTGCTGA
>DASXEF010000187.1:0-8957 GCA_036490255.1 Kofleriaceae bacterium | reverse complement strand
AGCCGATCACGCCGGCGGTGGGCGTGAAGCCGGCGACGCCGCCGAAAGGCATCGAGGCGCCTAAGGCAACGGCGATCGGCGTCGCGGTTCAGCTACCGGTCTCGACGACGTCGCGACTGACGCCGGCCGCCGGCGTCGTGCGGATCCCGCGCGCCGAGCCGAGCGTGCCCAGCGATCGCGATACGCTCGACGATGACGCGGTCGCGATCCTCGCGACGCCGACCGGTGGTGTGCCCGCGCCGATGCTCAAGCCGACCTCGCTCGGCGTGTCGCCGCTCGCGCGGTCGCCGAAGAGCGACCATCCGAAAGCGACGCGGATCGGCTTCCCCGCGATCAAGCTGCCCGCGATGGAAGCCCCGGCGGTGATCGTCGCGACCCCGCCGCGCGATGCCGATCCGCCGCCGAACGCGTCGCCGTTCATGCGCGCGACGCCGCCGCAGCCGATGGTCGCGGTCGTGCCGCCGAAACCGTCGGGGCCGCCGATGCCGCGGCAACCGACGCCGTTCGCGCCGCTGCCGATCGTGCGCTTGCCGGCTGCGAGCGACGCGATTCTCGATCCCGAGAAGACCGATCTGACCGACATCCCGGCGAGCGACGAGCCGCGCTCGCTCGGCGTCGCGATCGTCACCGCGGTCGTGCCCGAAGCCAGCGAACCGACGCGGCAAGAGCCGCCGCTGTCACCGTCGGAGATCGCGGCCGCCGAGCAAAGTGGGCCGCCGAGTCGATCGGGAGGCATGCGCGCCTCGGAGTTGCTCGCGGCGATCGGCGGCGAGGACTGGACGATGTCGCCCGACGAAGAGGCGCCGAAAGTCTTGCCGGCGGTCACCGTCGAGACGATGGATAGCGTGCGCCCGACCGAGGAGATGGGCGCGCTCGCGAGACCGACGCCGGATCCCGACATCGCCGACAACTGGACGATGACCGCGGATCCGAGCGCCGCCGGCGGTTGGAGCGAGCCGTCGAAGGTCGACATCCCGCCGATGCCGCCGCCGAAGGGCAATCGGCTCGTCGATGTTGCGAGCGCCGCGCCGATCAACGCGGTCGAGTGGGAAGACAAGCCGACGGGCATCGGCGAGCCGCTCGTCGAGATCGATCCGTCGCTGCTACCGACGACGACGATGACGCGTGCGCCGACGCCACCGCCGATTCCCGCGCTCGGCAGCCGGCCGCCGGCGATCCCGCCGCCGCTCGGGCCGATGCCGCCGCAGCTCCAGCCCGCGATGTCGAGCTTCGGGCCGACCGGTCCGGTGCAACCGATCGCGCGCGCGAGCTCGCAGGTGCCGGTGTTCGACGGCGATCCGCTCGCGCTCTACGGCGGTCCGCGCCCGCCCGACCCGATGGAGTCGACGTCGCTGTTGACGCCGCCGAAGAGCAAACGCGGCATCATCATCGCGCTCGTCGCGATCGGCGTCGCACTCGCGGGCACGGCGATCGCCGTGTTCGGCTTCGGCGTCGGTCGATCCAAGCCGTCGACGCAACCGATCGCGGTCACGCCGCCGCCGGTGCCAGCGCCAGCTCCGGAGCCCGCACCGACGCCGACGCCTGCACCCACGGCGCCGCCCGCGCCGCCCGCGATCGCGGCGTGCAAGGTCGACGTGCAAAGCTCGCCCGACGGCGCCGAGATCTGGCTTGCCGACGCGCAGCTCGGCATCACGCCGACGACGCTGTCACTGCCGTGTGGGGTCGAAGCGAAGCTGTCGCTCAAGCACGGCCGCGCCACGCTCGTTCGCTCGATCACGCCGGCGGCCGACACGCCGCCGCTCGTCGTGCGCTTCGCCGTGCCTCCGACGCCGGCGGCGACCGTGATGATGCGCGTGACGTCGACGCCGCCGGGCGCGACGATCACGATCGCCGGCAGAGTCGTCGGCGTGACTCCGACGATGATCCACGTGCCGGCGTCGGGCGCGTCGCTGACGCTGAGCAAAGACGGCTTCTCGTCCGATACCGAGCACGTCGCGGCCAAGCCGAACGGCACGCTCGGCTTCGTGCTGAAGCACGCGCCGGCGCGCCAGCGCAATCACTGATCGAGACCGGCGAGCTTCAGATCACCGAGCTTCGCGCGCACGCGCGCCATGAAGCGCTCGCCCGGATCTGGCTTCGAGTTGCGATACGCCGGATCGCGCTCGACGAAATCCGGGTTCGACCGAAACCTCATGACCTCGTAGTGACCGAGCAGGTGCGTGATCGGAAAGCGCACGGCGAGGTCGCGGACGAGCGCGGCGTCGGCATCGACTTGCGCGTCGGTCAGCGGCCACGTCGCCTCGTCGCCGACATTTTCGATCCCGATCGCGATGTGATCGAGGCCGATGCAGTGCCGCGCGAACCGCGTCTCGGGTTGCAGGCGATAGATCGTACCGTCGCGATCGACGAGGAAATGCGCCGACACGTTGACCGCGCCGGCACTCGCGAGCAACGCGCGCGAGGCCTCGATCCGAGGTTGATCGAAGTACGCGCGAGTCGCCGCCGCCGAGCCACCGCCGGTGTAGTGCAACACGATCACGCGCGGCTCGATCACGAGATCGGTCGCCGCCGGATCGCTGTGGCGGCGGCGATAGTCGAGCGTCAGTCGCGCGCGTTCGTCGGACCACGCCATCGGCGCATCGACGATCGCCGGCCCCACGCGCGCATCGACGCCGGCATCGACGACAACGACCGGTCGCGCCGCGGCAGCGTCGCGATGCACGACCGGCCGCGCGTGGCAGCCGACCGCGAGCATGACGACGATGGCGACGCCGCGCATTACTTCCAGAACGCGCGACGGCCCGCGGTATTCGCGTCGCCGCGCGTCACGATCGCTTCGAGCTCGCGCGCGATCGCCTTCGCGGTATCGGCGTCGAGCTTGGCGCGCAAGCGGGTCACGAGCGCTTCGACGTCGGTCGCGAGCTGGTCGAGCCCGACCGAGCGCACGTCCTCGACCCAATCGGCGAGGCGCTGGCGCAGCTCGCGGAGCTCGCGCTCGCTCGCCGCCGCCGCCAACGCCGTGGCGATCTCGCCGAGCTTGCTCAGGTACGGCGCAACCGGCATCGGCTCCGCCGCGAGCGTGTCGCGATCATCGTCGTCGCGCTTGCCGAACGCGGATGCCACGCGCGACACGGCACGCGCGACCATCGACGGCGCGCTCTTCTTCGCCTGTGGCGCCATCGGGCTGCCCATCGGCGCGGACGCCGGCATCGCCATCGGCGCCATCGACATCGGCACGCCCGGTGGGATCATCGCGCCCCGCGGCATCGCGGCCCGCGATCGCATCCCACCACCGCCGACGCTCTTCGCATCTTCCCAGCCCGCCGGGGCGTCGACCGGTTGCACGACCTGCACGAGCCGGCCGCTCGGGTTCGCGACCTCGCTGCGATCGACCGCGAGAAACGCGGTGAACCGCGACAGCACGTTGAAGCGCTTCGACAGCGAGACGATCGCCGACTCGTGATGATGCTCGTGTGCGGCATAGCGATCTTCGAGATCGCGAATCCGCGCACGTGCCCAGCTCGCGCCGAGCCAGTCGCCGGTCGTTGCCGTACGCGTCACGCGCGCGTGGAACGGATCGCCGAGCGTGACGCCGTCGAGCTCGATCGCGGCATTCGCCGGCGCCGCGCCGACGTAGCGCCCCATCACGACGACGGGTGCGCCCGCATACACGTCGGGCACGCGCGCCGGCGAGACCGAGCTCGCCTCGATCTCGAGACCGGTCGGCTTCAGCGCGAGCTCGCTCGCGATCGGCGCGCCGATCCGGCGGTGAAACTTCGCCATCACGGAATCGAGTCGATCTTCGGATTCGACGACCTCGCACATCCCCGCGCCCACGCCGGCAAGCCGGCGCAAGAACGCGGCGTTGACCGCCTGATCGATGCCGAGCGTGAACACGCGCACGTTCTTGATCTTCGGCGCGAGCATGCGCAGCACGTGATCTTCGTTGCCGACTTGACCGTCGGTGACGAGCACGACGACGCGCTCGCGATCCGCGTAACCACCGGCGAGCATGTCGATCGCCGCTTCGAGTGGCTGCGCGAGCTCGGTGCCACCGCGCGCGTCGACCTTCGCCAGGTCCTCGACGGCGCGGAACCGCGCGCGATCGGTCGCGTCGACGAGCCCGCCGATCGGAATGCGCTCGACGTGATCGTCGAATGCGAGCGCGCAGAATCGATCGCGCGAGGTCAGCGAGTCGATCAAACGCGCCGCCGCGCGCCGCGCCGCGACCATTTTCCAGCCGCCCATGCTGCCGGATCGATCGATCACGATCACGACGTCGCGCGGCTTCTGCGCGGTCGCGCGCGTGCTCGGCGGCACGAGCGTCAGCATGAACGTGCCGGCCTTGCCGTCGGCGTCGTCGGCACAGACCAGCGACGATGCGAGCTCGGCTTCGTCGACGCGCCAGCGCAGGATGAAGTCGCGATCCAATCGCTCGCCCGGTTGCACGCGAATCGTGCGGCCGTCGTCGCTGACGGCGTGCAAGCTCGACGCGATCGCTTTCGGCACGCGATCGAACGCGACCTCGAGCGCGAGCTCGACGGGGTTCGGCATGCCCGGCAGGCGCACGGGAGCCGAAATCCGCGATGCGTCGGGCACGAGATCGGTGTCGCCGGCGCTGCCGAGGCCCGCTTGCTCGCCGCCGAGCAGATTGCCCGGGATGTAGCGCGGCGCGACGACGAGCGGGAACTGGAACGTGACCTCGCCGTCGTCGATCGGCAGCGGCCCGACGAGCGACAGGGCGATCGTGGCGCGCTCGCCCGGCATGAGATTGCCGACGCGCAGCGTGAACACGCCCGGCCGCTCTTCTTCGGCGATCGCGGCGCGCTGACCGGCGGCGATCGCGCGGTCGTAGTCGGCTCGCGCGGCGCCGCGCTCGTCGACGATACCCTCGACGACGCGACCGTTCACTTCCATGCGGAAGCGATGCACGGCGGCGCGATCGGGGAGCGGGAAGATGTACGTCGCTTCGATCGGCGTGCTCGCGGTGTTCGCGAACGTCTGGGTCACCTCGGTTCGCGCGACCACGCCGGTCACGTCGGCGCGAACGCGCAGCGCGACGAGCGGCAGCACGCCGCGTTCGCTGCGCAGGCAGCCGTAGCCCGCTTCGGGATCGCGGCCGAACGTGGTGAGCTCGTCATCAGTCATCAGTGCAAGTGCGGTCATGGTCATGGCTCCGAGGTGAGCCCGCGGCGCGCGAGCTCGGTTACGAGGGGTGCCGCGGCCGCGCGTAGCGCGGCGACATCGGCGGGTGAAATAGCTGCGTCGGATGGCACGGCGATCACGAGCGTGGCGCCGGTCGCGAGCTCGACGCGGAGCTCGACGGGAGATGTGTGTGGCAGCGACAGCGAACGCGGCGGCACCGGATACGGCACGCGGGCTTTTGATTCGGGAACGGCGATCACCGGCGGCGTCTTCCAGAACTCGCGACGCCCTGCCCGCTTGCCGCCGACCTCCACGCCGCTCATTCGCGCGAGCGTCGCGTCGTCGAGCGTGGACCACAGGGCTTGGATCTCCGCGAGGCTCCGGCCCGCGCTCTGCAGCCGTTTGATCGCGACGACCTGCGCGAGATGACGCCGGCCGTACAGCGCGGTGCGGCCGCGCATCGCGAGCGGTTTATCGAGCAGGCCCAGCGTTCCGTAGTAGCGCACCGTGCGTTCATCTGGGACCGCGCGGACCTGGCCGTTCTTGGGCGCGGGCAGCGTCGCGATCGACGATGCCGCCGCCGCGACGAGCTCGCTCAACGTCCATTCGATGTCCACGTCGACCAATGTAACACTGTCATATAACACTGTCAAGTAGGTATCGTTTCGTTACCGCGGAGCGAAGCGACGTTCTTGCGAGTCACAGGATGTCGAATAGATACGCTGGCACGTTCCATGGAATCCTCGATGTCGTGGCGCGCATCCTGATCGTCGACGACGACCGTTCGATCCGGCGCACGCTCGAGAAATTCCTCACCGGCGAAGGCTTCGAGGTCGCGACCGCGCACGATGCCGCGAGCGCGATCGCCGCGATCGACGCACAACCCGAGCTGGTCTTGCTCGACTTGGGACTGCCCGGCGGCTCGGGCTTCGACGTGCTCGCCGCGCTCGAGCCGCGGCCGAGCAAGCCCGCGGTCGTCGTGGTGACCGCGCGCGACGACATGCAGTCGACCGTCAAGGCGATCCAGCTCGGCGCGTTCGAGTATCTCGTCAAGCCGATCGACATCGATCGTCTGCGCGGCGTCGTGCAAGCCGCGATCGCAAGCCAAGCGTCGCGCGACGAGCTGGTCGCGCTTGCAGCACACGGCTCGATCGCCGGCGACATCGTCGGCAAGAGCCCCGCGATCCGCGACGTGTGGAAGCAGATCGGCGCCGTGTCGACGACGCGCGCGCCCGTGTTGATCACCGGCGAGTCCGGCACCGGCAAGGAGCTCGTCGCGCGCGCGATCCACAACGCAGGAAGCACCGCGGACAAGCCGTTCGTCGCCGTGAGCTGTACGGCCCTCGCACCCGGCGTGCTCGAGAGCGAGCTGTTCGGCCACGTCAAAGGTGCGTTCACCGGCGCGATCGGCGATCGCCCCGGCCGGTTCGAGCTCGCCGGCAAGGGCACGCTGTTGCTCGACGAGATCGCCGAGATCCCGCTCGAGATGCAGGCGAAGTTGTTGCGCGTGCTACAGGAACGCACGTTCGAGCGCGTCGGCGACGCCAAGCCGCTGCCGCTCGACGCCCGGATCGTCGCCGCGACGCATCGCGATCTCGCCGCCATGGTGAGCAAAGGCTCGTTTCGCGAAGACTTGTATTACCGACTGCGCGTCGTCGAGATCCACCTGCCGCCGCTGCGCGACCGAGCCGGCGATATCCCGGTGCTCGTCGAAGGTTTACTCGCGAAGATCACGCGCGACCTAGGCAAGGACATCCGCTACGTCACGCCGACCGCGTTGGCGCGGCTCGGCGCGCGCGACTGGCCCGGCAACATCCGCGAGCTCGAGAACACGCTGACGCGCGCGGTCGTGCTCGCGAAGACCGACGTGCTCGACGAAACGCTGTTGCCCGACGCCACGCCGGCGGCGAATCACTCGACCGTCGACGGCGACTTGCCGACGCTGCGCGAGATCGAGCGCCGGCACATCGTGCGCGTGCTCGCGGAGACCGACTGGAACAAGCGCCGCGCGTGCGCGATCCTCGATATCAGCCGGCCGACGCTCGACCGCAAGATCGACGAGTACGGCCTGCGCAAGGACGAGCCCGCGTGAACGCCGGCGTCGTGATCCTGCTGATCGCGGCGATGGGCGCGTCGTACGCCGGGCTCGTGCTGCGCGCGGCACCGCATCGCCGCGACAATCTGCTGTTCGGCGCGCTCGCGCTCGTCGATTCGGTGATGACGGCGTGGCGCGGCGTCAACGTGCTCGGCGGCTGGCCGATCATCGTGCCGAGCGTGATGGTGCCGTGCGCGGTGTTCACCGTCGTGATGGCGGTGATCTCGATCGAGTTCATGGCGAGCTTCCCACGCCGACCCGCGCCGGCGCGGCGATGGACGTGCGCGGTGATCGCGTGGGGCACGATCGGCATGATCACGCTGCTCGCGTCACCGCCGCATTCCCCGACGGGGTTCTGGGTCCCCGAGCTCACGTTCTATCTGCCGTCGACGCTGCTCATCTTCGCGCTCGGCGTTCGCGCGTGGCGCACGACGACCGATCGCCGCGCGCGCGTCGTGATCGCGGCGCTGTGCTTTCGCTGGCTGTCGGGCCTGTTCGCGTTCTTCATCGGCCCGCTCGTCGATCACTTCGAGCTGTTCATCTGGATCGACACGATGGTCGCGTCGCCGATCAGCTTCGTCGTGATCGGCACCGCGGTGCTGCGCAACGACCTGTTCTCGATGCGCTCGACCGCCGCCGAAGTGTTGACCGTCACGGCGATCGCGTCGCTCGCGTTGCTCGGCGGCGGCGGCGCGATCTTCTTGACCGCGCATCACACCGAGCCCGGCGCGCTGCGCAACGCGATCGATGTCGGCGCGACGTTGGTCCCGCTCGCGATCGCCGGGATCGGCCGTGCGCTGTATCCACGGCTCGAGAAGACGGTGCTCGCACCGCTCGACGAACGCCGCGCACGCCGGCTCGCGGTCCACGACGAACCGCTGCCGGTCGCGATCGCCGATGCGATTCGCGCGGCGACGCTGCGCATCGAGGCGCTCGCCGACGGCGGCACCGCGCACTGGCGGCTCGTCGGCGAATTGCCCGACGCGATCGCCGACGAGCTGCGCACCGGCGAGCCTCATCGATCGACCACCGAGCTGATCGTGCCCGCGCTCGGCGCCGATCGATCGCTCGTCGGTGCGTTCGTCGTCACCGGCGGCACGATCGATCGCGACACGTACATCGTCGCGCGCGACCTCGCCGAGCGCGTCGCGCTCTTGGTCGAGCGCTCGGCCGCGATCAGCGAGCTCGAAGATGCGCGCCGGCTCGCCGCGCTCGGTCAGTTCGCGGCCGCGATCGCGCACGATATCCGCACGCCGCTGACCAGCATCTCGCTCAACGTCCAGATCCTGCGCCGCAAGCTCGCGCTCTCCGACGACGATCGCGAGCACCTCGACATCGCGCTCGAGGAGCTCGGCCGGCTCGACGGCTCGGTCGCGCAGATCCTCGAGTTCGCGAAGCCGGTCAAAGTGATCGCGCAGCCGATCGATATCGCCGAATTACTCGAAGCAACCACGCGGGGACTCTCGCCCGTGCTCTCCGAAAAAGGCGTCTCGCTGCACTGCGAGCCCACCGAGCACCTCGCGATCCAAGGCGATCCGCAGCGCCTCCGCCAAGTCTTGGTCAACCTCGTCGACAACGCGGCGAACGCGTCGGCGAGTGGCGCAGCCGTGACGGTGCGCTCGCGACCGGCCGTCGCTGCGATCGAGATCGAAGTCGAGGATCACGGCCGCGGCATCGCCGCCGACGACCTGCCGCGTATCTTCGAGCCGTTCTTCACGACGCGGCCCGACGGTACAGGCTTGGGGCTCGCGATCTG
>DASXEF010000054.1:0-29953 GCA_036490255.1 Kofleriaceae bacterium | reverse complement strand
GATCGTGTGCGGCGAGATCGACTTCGCGATGCCGAAGTCGAGCACCTTCACGACGTCGTCGGTCGTGACCATGATGTTCGCCGGCTTCAGATCGCGGTGCACGATCGGCAACGCGTGTGCGCCCTCGAGCGCGCGCAGGATCTGTGCGCCGATCGCGACGACGCGTTCCGGCGTCAGCCGTTGCTCCGCGGCGACGATCTCCGCGAGCGTGCGGCCGCGGATCAGCTCCATCACGAGGTAGAACACGCCGTCGCGGGTCTGACCGAAGTCGAGGACCGACACGGCGTTCGGATGATTGAGCTTGCTCGCGAGCTTCGCCTCGCGCAGGAAGCGCTTGATGATCTCCGGATCGCCCATCGATGCCGGGTTGACGACTTTGATCGCGACGTCGCGGCCGACCGACGTTTGCGTGCCGCGATACACGGCGCCCATTCCGCCCTGGCCGAGCCGGTCGCCGACGACATAGCGGCCGTCGAGATCGCGGCCGACGAACGGATCGGTCTGCGCGACGAGCGACACGAGCGGCGAGCCGTCGGTCGGGCAGCGCTCGCCGGTCGAAAACATGTGCTCGCAGGTCGGGCAGTAGAGCGTCGCGGGCACCGGCGTTTCCAGCGTCGTCATCGCTGCCACCCGACGCTGACGACCGCGCCACCGTCGACGTGCGCCGCCGACACCATCACATCGCGCGCATCGTGATGCGTCGCGAGCACGACGAGCCCGGCGATCAGCGCGGCCGCGCCGGCGCCGTAGAGCGTGATCGCCATGATCCGGCTCGCGCGATAGCTCGAGGCTGCCGCATCGTAGCGGTTCAGATCCGGCGGATTCTCGCTCGCGTTCAGCTCGTCGAGCTCCGAGCGGTACCACGTGACGTGCACGACGGCGCCGGCGACGGCGAGCCCCGCGCCGACGATCAACAGATCGCGCGCGAGGTGACTCTGCGCCGGTGCCGGTGTCGGCGCCGGCGTCGGCTGTGGCGCAGTCGTTGTTGTTGTTGTTGTCGTCGCGATCGGCGGCGCTGGCTCGGCGACCGGTTTGCCGAAGTCGATCGTGATGTGGCGCGATTTGCTCTCGGCGATATCGATCTCGCGCTCGCGCTTCTCGTCGTGTGCCGTTGCGGTGATCACGTGATGGCCCGGCGGCAAGTAGATCGTGCGCGGCTCGAACGTCTCGTCGGGCGCGAACGCGGAGACCGCGAGCGTCGCGCCATCGCCGTGCTTGACGACGATCGTGACCGCCGCGAACGTGCCGCTCGCGAGGCGGTCTTTGATCTCGCGCTCGATCGGCGGCAACCACGACGGCAGCGCGCCGTTCGCCGCGCGCGCGTGGCACGTCGCGAGGAATAGCTCGGCCTGCGGATAGAGGTTGCGCCGCGTGTACGCGAGCGCGATCAGGCACGCCCGCTCGGCCGTCGGCTCGCGCGCATCGGCGTGCTTGAACGCGCCGATCGCGTCGAGGTAGTCGCCGTCTTTTGCGAGCTTCTCGCCGCGCGCTTGCAGCTGTGCGGGTGTCTCGGCGGCGGCGACCGACGCCACAGCGAGCACCGCTCCGACGAGCGCCAGCCTCCGCACGTGGTCATCGTATCACGCGTTCACCGCGGTCTAACGCGGTTTACGCTTCGGCGCGGTCATCGCGCGAAACCGCTCCGGCGCGTCGAGCAGCGTCTGCTTTTGCGCGCGCGTCAGCTGCTTGACGCGATACTCGACGCGCAGCGCGTGCCGCTTGTTCGCACACGGCTGCGCGAGCACGAGCTCGATCGGCCGGCGCGCTCGCGTGTAGCGCGCACCCTTGCCGGCGTTGTGCGCGGCGAGCCGCGCGTCGACGTCATTCGTGATGCCGCAATACAGCGTGTCGTCGGCGCAGCGCGCGAGGTAGACGAACCACGCCATCAGCCGTGAATCTGCGCCGTGATCTCGCGGTCGTCGAAGATCGTCGCTTCGATCGCCGCGAGCTCGCCGGCACGCGTGCGCCATTCACTCGGCGCCGTGTCGCGCGCGAGCGCGAGAAAAATATCGCGGTGACGAACCTCGGCACTCGCGAGGCTCGCGTAGAGCTCGCGCGATTTCGGATCGTCCAACGCGGTCGCGAGCAAGCCGAGCCGTTCGGCGCTGCGGCCTTCGATCACCGCGAACACGAGCAGGCGATCGAGCAACCGCTCGGGCTCGCGCTTGCGAATGTGCTCGCGCAGCTTCGCGGCGTAGGTGTCGCCGAAGTCGAACGCGGCGACCTGATTGCGCCGCGACATCAGCTGGCTGACCTGGACCACGTGCCGCGTCTCGTCGTGGGCGAGCCGCGCCATGTCGCGCACGAGATCGGCGCGG
Organism: Kofleriaceae bacterium; assembly: GCA_036490255.1. Taxonomy (GTDB): domain Bacteria; phylum Myxococcota_A; class Polyangia; order Haliangiales; family Haliangiaceae; genus JABFXX01. The sequence continues at coordinate 27,635 of DASXEF010000054.1, read as the reverse complement.
TCGGGATAGCTGCGGATCAGCGACAGCGCCGACTGCGCCGCTTTGCGCTCGCAGTGCAGGTGATCGGCGTGGATCGCGTCGAGATCGCCGAGCGCGACGGGCAGCCAGCGCGCGTCACTTGCCGCGAGTGGCAGCGCATCGCCCAGGCTCGGCACGGCGTCGGTCACGGGCCAGCTTCGTAGCTGCCTCCGAGACACTTTGCAAGGAACGGCTCGGCCGCGGCAAACACGGCGGGCTCCGCCGCGTCGAAGATCTCGGTGACCGCGATCTTGCGCGACGCCAGGTTGTCGACGACCTGCTTGACGTCGTCGGCGGGCAGGCGTGCATCGTCGCCGTGATGCGAGATGAACAGCGGGCGCTCGATCGCGACGACCTCGCCGAGCGGCGACGCGGCCTCGTCGACGCGCTTGCCGAGCGACGCCGGCAACGTCGCGACCAGCGCGACGAGATTCTCGAACCCGTCGAGATCGACGCCGCACGCGAACCGCTCGGGCGTGAGCTCGAGGCCCATCAGCGCCGCGTAACCGCCGTAGCCGGCGCCCGCGATCGCGATCCGATCGGGACGCGCGATCGCTTGCACCGCGGCCCAACCGACGGCGTCGAGCAAATCGTCTTGCATCCGCTTGCCCCATTCGCGATCGCCGGCGTCGGTGAACCGCTTGCCGAATCCGGTCGAGCCGCGAAAGTTCACCGCGAGCACGGCGTAGCCGCGATTCGCGAGCAGCTGCTGTACCGGCGAGTAGCCCCAGCGGTCGCGCGCCCACGGTCCGCCGTGCACGAGCAAGACGAGCGGCAGCGGCGAGCTCGCGCGGCCCGTGCCGGCGGGATCAGCGGAGGTCGGCAGCGACAGATAGCCGATCATCGGCAGGCCGTCGCGCGTCGGGATGTTGACGGTGTGCATCGGCACCAGTGGCGCCTTGTCGAGCGCCGGCGTGCCGCTGAACAGCGCGGCGCCGTGATGCTTCGTGCGATCCCACGCGAAGTAACGCGCCGGATGTTGCGGCGAGCTCGCTTGCACGATCCACGCGCGGTTGTCCGCCGACTGCGAGACCACGTGATAGTCGTCGCCGCCGACGAGCGACGTGATGCCGTCGACGTCGGCCTCGTAGTCGTAGTCGAGCGCGACCCAGCGCTCGAGCACGTAGGTGAACGACGCGGCGACGGGCACGCGCGTGGTCGGATCGATGATCGTGCTCGTCGCATCGGCGAACACGTTGGTCGACAGCGGCGTGCTCGCCTTCGTGCGCAGATCGATCGACACGAGCGCCGCCGTGTCGCGGCCGCGGCTATCGATCGCGTACACGGTGCGACCATCCGGCGAGACCTCGAGCGCGGTCGTCGCGAGCGCGTCGGTGCCGCCGATCGTGTCGAACGGCGCCCAGCCGCGCGATTTCGGCGCGAACCACTGCATGCCGCCGTCGCCGGTCGGCTTCTCGGCAAACGCGGGCCGCAGCGCGGCGTCGAACAGAAACCGCGTGAAGCCGTCGGCGTTGCGCTCGACGAGCGTCTTCGCGCCGCTCAGCTCGATCCGATAGATCGCGTGATCGATCGAAACCGCGACGGCGGTCTTCGACGTCGCGAGCAACTCGGCATGGTCGGCGAGCGGCTTGCCGGGTCGCGACAGCGTGCCGGCGTCGTCGGTGAACACGAGCTCGTTGCCGGCCCACGCGTAGTGCGCCACGTGATCGGCGACTTGCTTCGCCTGGTCGATCGCCACGATCGACGCGGCGATCGGCGCGACCATCAGCGCGCCGTGCGCTCGCCACGCGAGCTGCTTGGCGTCGGGCGCGAGCCGCACGTCGACGCGATCGGGCGCGCCGAACAACACCGCGCGCGGGATCAGGTCGGTGCGAGGCGTCGCGACGATCGGTTGCGGCGCCGCCGCAGGTGCGGTCGGTTCGGCGAGCAGTGGCGGCTCGGCTCGCGGCGGAACCGCGCACGCGGACAGCGCAAGCGCGACAGCGAGCTCCGAGATCGATCGTCTCATTCGAGTTCGATGTACCATCCGAGGTGGTGACGAAGAAGACGAGCGAGCGGTTCGCGACCGATTGCCTCGCGGGGTTGAAGCGCGCCGAGGCACTGCGCCCGACGATCGTCAGCGGCGATGCGCCACGTACGATCGCCGGCACGCTCGAGCCGTACAACGCGCTGCTGATGGCGGCGAGCTCGACGAACGCGCTGGCCGGCCTGATGTCCGAGGTTCATCCCGACGAGGCGATCCGCGACGTCGCGCGCGAGTGCGAGCAGCAAGTCGCGCGGTTTTATTCAGACCTCGCGCTCGATCGCGAGATGTACGACGCGCTTGCGGCGGTCGACGTCAGTGCGGCCGATGCCGATACGCAACGGTTTGTCGCGCACACGCTGCGCGACTATCGCCGCGCCGGTGTCGATCGATCGCCCGAGACGCGCGCGCGGCTGAAACAGATCGACGAAGAGCTGACGCGGCTCGGCCAGCAGTTCTCGAAAAATATTTCCGAAGATGTCCGCGCGCTCGAAGTGCCGGATCTGACCGGGCTCGACGGCCTGCCGGCCGATTTCATCGCGTCGCATCAGCCCGGCAAGGGCAACGCGATTCGCATCACCACCGATTATCCCGACTACAACCCGTTCATGACCTACGCGCGCAGCGACGAGCTGCGCCGCGAGCTCTACATCAAGTTCCGCAGTCGCGGCGACACGCAGAACGAGAACGTGCTGCGCGACATCCTCTCGCTGCGCAGCGAGAAGTCGCATCTCCTCGGCTACGCGAACTGGGCGGACTACATCACCGCCGACAAGATGATCGGCTCCGGCGATCACGCAGCTGCCTTCTTGGACCGCGTGTGGAAGCTCGCGGCGCCGCGGGCCGAGCGCGACTACGCCGAATTGCTACGCCAGCTCAAGAAGCTCGAGCCGAGCGCCACGGAAGTCAACGACTGGCAAAAGACGCGGCTCGAGCACCTCGTCAAGATCGAGCAGTACGAGGTCGACGCGAGCCGCGTGCGCCAGTACTTCCCGTACGACCGCGTGCTCGCCGGCCTGCTCGAGATCACGTCGGAGATCTTCGATCTGCGCTACGTCGCGGTCGACGACGCCGACGTCTGGCACACGAGCGTGCTCGTCTACGACATCGTGCGCGGCGCGAGCAAGCTCGGTCGGATCTACCTCGACATGCATCCGCGCGAGGGCAAGTACAAGCACGCGGCGCAGTTCCCGCTCAAAGACGGCGTCGCCGGCGTGCAGATGCCCGAAGGCGTGCTCGTCTGCAACTTCCCCGATGCCGGTCCCGACGGCGCCGCCGGGTTGATGGAGCACGACGACGTCGTCACGATGTTCCACGAGTTCGGCCACCTGATGCACCACGTGCTCGGCGGGCATCAGAAGTGGATCACGCAGAGCGGCGTCGCGACCGAGTGGGACTTCGTCGAGGCGCCGTCGCAGATGTTCGAAGAGTGGGCGTGGAGCCACGCGACGCTCGCGCGGTTCGCGCGCCACTTCGAGACCGGCGAGGTGATTCCGGAAGCGCTCGTCGACAAGATGCGGCGCGCCGACAAGTTCGGCCTCGGCACGGCGACGGTGCAGCAGATCTATTACGCGGCGATCTCGCTCGGCTTCCATCGCGCGGATCCCGCCGCGCTCGATCAGCTCGCCGAAGTGCAGCGCTTGCAGAAGCTGTACACGCCGTTTCGCTACGTGCCGGGCACGCGGTTTCACGCGTCGTTCGGCCATCTCGTCGGCTACTCGGCGATGTACTACACGTATCAATGGTCGCTCGTGATCGCGAAAGACCTGCTGACGCCGTTCGAGCGGCGCGGCTTGATGGCGACCGACGTGACGTTCTCGTATCGCGACAACGTGCTCGTGCCCGGTGGCAGTCACGATGCAGCCGAGCTCGTTCGCAACTTCTTGGGACGGGAGTACGACTTCGCTGCGTACGAGCGTTACCTCGTCGAATAGCTCCGGCGACAGTCCGTTACAATTGACGACAATCTCGGATCACTCGCGCGCGATCGCTGACAAAGAAGTGCGGTGATTGGCTGGCGCGCGTAATCGCGTTCGCCAATGATCGCGGCAGAGGAGATACCCAGATGAAGAAGATGATGATCCTGTTCGTGGCCCTGACGTCGTTCGCGGCGGTTGGTTGCAAGAAGCACGGCGGCGCCGGCGAGGCGATGGCGAAGATGGCCGAGTTCAAGGACAAGATGTGCGCGTGCAAGGACACCGCGTGCGCGCAGAAGGTCTCGGACGAGATGGCCAAGTGGAGCCAGGAGCAGGCCAAGGACCAGAAGGAGTCGGTCAAGATGTCCGACGAGGAGACCAAGAAGGCCACCCAGATCGGCGAAGAGATGGGCAAGTGCATGCAGAAGGCGATGGGCGCTGGCACGATGACCGGCGACACCGGCTCGGGCGCTGCAATGGGCTCGGCGGCTCCGATGGCCGGCTCGGGCGAGATGGCCGGCTCGGCGGCGGCCCCGGCGATGGCGGGCTCGGCTGAAGGTTCGGCTGCCCCGGCGATGGCCGGCTCGGCGAAGTAAGCACACGCATTCGCGTGAACAGGGCCCGCGGCGACGCGGGCTTTGTTATTTTCGGCGCATGCATCGTTTCGCGATCGTGCTCGCTCTTGCAGCGTGCGGTACCCATCGCGACGACGTGACGAGCAACGGCAGCGGCAGCGCGACGGTCGCCGCCGTGGTCAGCGATGCCGCGCTCGGCTCGGCGGATCCACCGGTCGCGCTCGGCAGCGATGGCTTGCCGGTTTCGTGCGCGACGTGGCGCGCCGCGCTCGACAAGCTCAAAGGCTGCACGGCGTTTCCCGACAACGCGCGCAGCTCGCTCGAGTCGGTCTACGCCGACGTCTCGAAGAATTGGGGACAGTTGCCGAGCGATGCCAAGAAGAAGCTCGGTCTGATCTGTCAGAGCGGCGCAGATTCGGTCTTGAAAGGCGCCAAAGCCACGTGTGGATGGTAGCGTCCAGCGCATGTTGAAGACGACGCTGATCTCGTTGTGTGGACTCGTGCTCGCGGTTGGTTGTGGCAGCAAAGGCGGCGATGCCGCGCAATGCTCGGCCGCGGCGACCAAGGGTGTCGATTCGATGATGAAGGCGCGCGACACGTCGAACGCGCCACCGGAGATGCAGCAGAAGATCACGGAGATGGGCGGCAAGCTCAAAGACGCGATCAGCAAGCGCTGCGCCGAGGACAAGTGGCCCAAAGAGGTGATCGACTGCGTGTCGTCGGCGACGACGCAGCCCGAGCTCAAAGCGTGCCGCGAGAAGCTGCCGAAGGAAGCCGCCGACAAGCTGCGCGCCGACGAGATGGCGGTGATGTCGTCGATGATGGGCGCGATGGGCGGCATGCGTCACGGCATGCACGGCGGTGGCGGCATGGGCGGCCCCGGCAGCGATAGCACCGGCAGCGCGATGGCAGCGCCGGCTCCGACCGGCAGCGCAGTGGCTCCGGCGCCGGCGCCAGCTCCGGCCGGCTCGGCGAAGTAAGCGCGCTATTTGATCTGCGTCAGATCGCGCGTGATGTTTTTTTGGTGCGCTTCGAGCGTGCCGCCGCCGATCTCGATCAGCTTCGCGTCGCGCCAGAACTGTTCGACTCGGTACTCGCTGCAGTACCCGTAGCCGCCGAGCACTTGCACCGCCGCGTCGGCGATCTCTTTCGCCGCTGTGGCTGCGAACAGCTTCGCGGCGTCGGTGCCGAGCCGGTTGCGATGATGCGGGCCGACGGTCTCGGCGACGTTGTAGACCAACGCGCGCATCGCCTCGAGCTTCGCGAACGAGTCGCCGATGTAGCGCTGGATCTGGCCGTGCGCCGCGATCGGTTTGCCGAACGTGTGGCGCTCGGCGGCGTACTTCACCATCACGTCGAGGCAACGCCGGCCCATGCCGACGCTCATCGCGGAGAGCCCGAGCCGCTCGATCTCGAGGTTGCGCATCATGTTCGTGATGCCGCCGCCTTCACTGCCGAGCAGATTTTCAGCCGGCACCGGCGTGTCCTCGAAGATCAGCTCGCTCATCGACGACGCGCGCATGCCGAGCTTGGGAATCTTCGCGCTCGCCGAAAATCCGGCGAAGCCTTTCTCGACGAGAAACGTCGTGATGCGGCCGTCGAGCTTCGCGTAGATCAGCGCGACGTCGGCTTCGGGCCCGTTCGTGATGAACGTCTTGCGGCCGTTCAGCACGTAGCCGCTGCTCGTGCGCTGCGCGGTCGTCTGCATGCCGAGCACGTCGGTGCCGACGGCCGGCTCGCTCATGCCCATCGCGCCGACGTGCTCGCCGCTGAGCACCTTGGGCAAGATGCGGCGGCGCTGCGTCGGGTTCGCCGCCCAGTAGAAGTTGTTGACGAACAACAACGCGTGCGCGAGGTAGCCGAGCGCGAAGCCCGGATCGGAGTACGCGAGCTCGTCGTGGACGATGCACGATGCGACCGCATCCAAGTTCGCACCGCCGTCGCCTTCGGGGATCGTGATCCCGATCAGGCCGAGCTTGCCGAGCTCGAGCAAGAGGCCGCGGTTGAACGTGCCGGACACGTCGTGCTCCATCGCTTGCGGCTCGACGCGCGTCGCGACGAATTGGCGCGCGGTCTGGCGCAGCAGCTGATGCTCCTCGGACTGCAAGATGATGAAGCCTACCGCAGGGCAGACAGCGCGGGGTAACCTACGCGCCGCATGTCGGAGCCCGGCGTCACGCGTTGGTTACAGGGCCAGCCTGCGGTCCTCGTCGCGAATCCGACCGCGCACTCGGGAAAAGCCGCTGATTGGATCCGGATCGCACGCGCGTTGCTCGATCGCGAAGGCGTCGCGCATCGCTTCGTCGCGACCGAGCCCGAAGGCCGCACGATCGATCGCGTGCGCGAGGTGATCGACAACGACGGCACGCGCGTCGTCGTGTACATGGGCGGCGATGGCACGTTCGCCGAGGTTGCCAAAGGCGTGCTCGGCTCGCAGCACGCGGATGCGGTCGCGATGGGCATGCTGCCGACCGGCACGGCGAACGATCAGGGCAAATCGTTTGGCTTGGATCCCGGCGCGGGCGCGCTCGAGCGCAACGTCGGCGTGATCGCGGCGGGCGCGACCGTCGGCTGCGACGTCGGCCGGCTCGTGATCGAGCGCGGGCTCAAGCAGATCCATCGCGATCTGTTTTTCGATTCGTTCTCGATCGGCCTTGGCGCCGCGAGCCTCGCGACGCGCAACCGCGATCGCGATCGCGTGAAGCGCATCCCGGGATTGGGCGCGATCTATCGCGACCAGCTCGTCTACGTCGGCGCGCTGGTCCAGCGCCTCGCCGAGAGCTACGTCGTCGACATCAAGTTCGACTTGGATGCGGTGATCGACGGCGTCGTCAAACACTGGCCGAGCCTGCTCGACGTGATCGTCAAGAACACGAAGATCTTCGGCGGCGAGTGGATCTTCGATCCGCAGAGCGAATCCGACGACGGCCGCTTCGAGCTCGTGCCGGTCGCCGGCCGCCGCGACTTCACCGCGAAGCTGCTCGGCGGCTTGCGCCACAGCCCGATCGGCCCGGCCGAGCTCGAGTCGCTCGGCATCGAGAGCGAAGCGCCGGTCGCCGGCGCGCGGCTGGAATTGACCGTTCGCACCGAAGGCGGCGTGTTGCCCGCCGCGCAGGTCGATGGTGAAGAAATCCCCGCCGGCGATCGCTACGTCGTCGAGGTCATGACCCGCGCGTTGCGTCTGATCGTCCCGCGCGAGCACGTCGATCCCGCGAACACCGAGCACAGCGCGCCTGTGCGCACACCGTAGGTTGCAGCGGGAAGTCGAGTCGCCGACGAGCGTCGGTCGACACGCGTCGAATCGCGCGGTTGCATCCGGCGCGTCGTTTGCTCCTACATGCCGCGACCCGCAGCGTGCACGCATTCGGCGAAACCCCTCATCATCATCTCCGAGTGCGTGCACGTTCGCGGGTTGTTCAGTAGCCTTGATCTGTGAAGGCAGCCTTGGTCGCGATGATGGTGGCCGCGTGTGGCGGCGCGCCGTCGCCGAAGCCCGCTGCGCCGAACGTGATGCCGCCGGTCGCGCGCATGCGCACCTGCACCGAAGCCGCGCTCGGCCTCGAGCAGAACACGCGCGACGTCCGCGCGCCGGACGAGTCGATCTTGCAAGCGGTGCGATTGCAGTGCGCGAAAGAGCTGTGGACGGCCGACGCGCGCGCGTGCTTCAGCGACATGCAGTCGGGCGAGCTCGGCCGCTGCGCGACGAAGCTCTCCGATCATTCGCGCGACACGCTGTTCGCGCTGTTCGCCGACCTCGGCGACAACGACGATCGCACGCAGATCGCGCTCGCCGAGGCGCGGCTCGACGCGCTGCACGTCAACATCGCCGAGTGCGATCAATTTCTCGGCGAGGTACGCGGCGTGATCGCATGCGACGCGCTGCCGACCAACACGCGCGCCGAGCTCGGCCGCGAAGTCTCCGGCGTGTGGTCGCTGCCGACCCAGAATTTGCCCGAAGCCGCGCAGCGCCAGATGGCGCAGGCGTGCAGCACGCAGCTCGCCGAGCTCGAGCAGCTCAACTACCCGTGCAGGCATTGAGCGCCTGCACGAGCGCGGTCAAGCGATCGCCGTCGAGCGACGTCGGATAGACATAGACGCCGAGAAAACCGTTGTTGCCGACCTGGCCGCACGCCTGCGCCGCCGCCGCTTTGATCTCGGCGGCCGTCGTCGCGGCTTCACCGAAGTTGAGCATCGGCGAGCCCGGCGTCGAGTCGGCGGTCCACGTCGAATCCTGATCGTCGACGGTCGTCTGGCTCGAGTACAGCTCGGCGAAGTGCGCGCGCACGTTCGCCGTCGCGGTCTGCCTCCAGCCCGCGCCGCGATTCGCCATGTAGATGTAGCCGCGGCCGGGCGCACCCGTCTGGCACGCGGTGATGCGCGTCTGTTCCGTCGTCGCGTCGTTGAGCGTGTTGGTGTCGTCGTAGGCCCACTTCACGCCGTCGGGATGGTTCACCGTGCCGTCGTAGTTGCAGATCTTCCACTCGACGTTGTCCTTCGACACGCGCTCGTAGGTCCAGCAGCCGTTCGACTCGGCGACGCCGGCCTCGCCCGGATTGCCCATCCCCGTGTACAGCGCCGTCGTGACCACGATCCGCTTCGTACAACTCGGCGGCTGGCGCGGGTTGTACGAGTTGTACGCGGCGACGTAGGCGTCGACGTACCCCGCCGCCGCGACGAGGTTCCAGCGATCGCCGCCGCCGCACGCGACCTTGCCGCTCGACAGGAATGCGGCCATCAACGGCGGATCGCTCTGATGCGTCTTGGTCGACGCGAGCGCGCGCGCGATCGAGCCGACGCCGAACTCGACCGAGCTCGCCATTTGCGCCGCGCACGCATTCGTATCGACGCCGGAATTCGCGGTCGCACACAACGCGCCGGAGATCATCAGGCCGTCGTAGTCGTGATCGCACTCGCCCGCTGCGGCGAGCGCCGCATACACCGACGCGCGCGACACGCCGGCGGCATCGGCGGCGTTGGTGACCCAGCCGGCGTAGCGCGCGACGCACGCGTCGAGCTGACCCGCAGGTGCGAGCGCCGGCGCGAGATGCGGATTGATCACCCAGTTGTCGAGCAGCTGCCAGTCGACGGTGCCCGAGCCGGCGCACGAGTGATCGTGGATCGTCTCGCTCGGTGGATCGTCGACGCCGCTGCCCGGCGCCGGTGCTGGTTGCGCATCGGCGGTGGTCGCGCCTGCGTCGGCGGCGCTGGCATCGGTCGTCGCAGACGATGACGGATCGAACGCAGCCGCTTTACACGCTGCGAGGATGACGAGGGCGAAATACCGCATGGAGCTCCGAGCTCCTCATCATCAGGATCGAGCCTCGCGCGGCGACCGCGACGCCGGCAAGTGGAATCGTGAGCTGCAGCGGATTCAGTTCCGTGCAATCGCCACGCACGAGCCTCAGCGGATGCGCGAGCCTGCGGTCGGCTCGAGCTCGAGTAGCTGTGCCGGGTTCGTCGCAGCGAGCTGGCTGCGGTCGCCGCCGTCGACGAGCGCGAACCACACGCACTCGCCGCCGCGCACGGGCAACTGCGGGAATGTGTTCTCCGAAAGCTCGGTCGTCCACGCGCCGATCACGCGCGCGTCGAGCGAGGCGCGATCGGCCAGCGGGTAGAGCACGCCGAATAGCGGACCACTCGTGATCCGGCGTGGCTTCGGCGCGTCGCCGGCGAGCAACAACACGTTGTCGGAATCGATCATCGTCGCGTTCGCGGCATCGCGATGCGCGCGCCAGATCGGGCCGCCGTAGAACGCCTGCAAGCTCGCGCGGCGCGCCGCCATATCGGGAAACGATCGAATCCACACGAAAACGTCGTCGCGACCGCGATCGCGAAACGTACCGTCGATGCTCATCCCAGCCGCTCGTTGCGGCTCGACGAGCTCGCGCTCGAACAGCTCGATCAGCTCGTCACGCCGACCCGGATGCAGCGTGTACTGGCGCAATTCGACGATCACGAGCTATAAATAGGACGATCATCCTAATTATGTCAAGGCGACGGACGAAACGGCCGTACGACTCGCACGCGACGCGCGAGCGCATCCTCGACGCGGCGATGACGCTGTTCCAGCGCGACGGCTACCACGCGACGAGCATGTACGAGCTCCTCGTCGCGGCGCGCGTTCCCGGCGGCTCGATGTACCACTGCTTTCCGACGAAGAAGAGCCTGGCGCTTGCGGTGATTCGCGAGCGCGTGATGCGCGCCGTGCACGAGACTTGGGTCGAGCCGGTACGCCGCGCGCGTGACGCGCGCGCGGGCATCATCGGCGTGTTCCGCAGCGTTGCCACCGAGCTCGACGCGAGGCATCGCGTGATCGGCTGCCCGGTCACGAACCTGGCGGTCGAGCTCGCCGGCGTCGATGCCGAGTTTCGCGCGGTCTTGCACGACGCCTATGCAGCGTGGGGAGCCGCCGTGCGCGATCGCCTCGCCGAGCAACGGTCGGCGAAGCGCGCCGACGACCTCGCGACGTTGATCGTCGCGGCCTTCGCGGGCGCGATGTCACTGGCAAAGACCGCGAACAGCTCCGCGCCGCTCGTGCAGTGCGCGACGTGCGTACGCGCGATCCTCGATGCGCGATGAGCGCCCCTGGCAGGCCGACCGCTGGATCGACAACGCGATCGCCGTTCGACCGCCAGGTCCAATCGGCGCGTGACTACGCAAAGCCGTCGGTCGCCAAGCTCGCGGGCAAGGACGCCCGGCCGGCGGGTTTTGCGTGCGGATTTCGCGCGATCGGCCGTGCAGCACACGTGGATGCAAGGCAACGCGATTGCGCGGTCAGCTGCGGTTCATCTGATGTCCGGATCCGTGTCCTTTCGATCCTGCGCGGCGCGCGGCATATCGAAGTCATGAGCTACATCAGCATCGACGTCGAATCGGACGGTCCCGCGCCGGGTCTGTTCTCGCTGGTCTCGTTCGGCGCGGTCGTCGTGACGCCGGAGCTCGATCGCACGTTCTACGGCCGCACGCGCCCGATCACCGACGCGTTCATTCCAGAAGCGCTCGCGATCAGCGGCCATTCGCGTGCGGAGCACGAAGCGTTCGACGATCCGGCCGACGTGATGCGCGACTTCGCGGCGTGGCTCGGCGAGCACGGCGGCAAGCGGCCGATCTTCATCGCCGACAACAACGGCTTCGACTGGAGCTTCATCAACTACTACTTTCACCGCTTCACCGGAGGCAATCCGTTCGGCCACAGCTCGCAGAACCTCGGCTCGCTCTACAAAGGCGTCGTCAAGGACGCGTTCGCGACGTTCAAGCATTTGCGCAAGACGGCGCACACGCACCATCCCGTCGACGACGCCAAGGGCAACGCCGAGGCGTTGCTCGCGATCAAGCGCGAGCTCGGCCTGAAGATCTCGCTGTCGTGAACCGCGCGATCAGCGTCTCGTCGTCGAGCTGTTGCGCGATCGCGAGCGCGCGCGCTGCGGCATCGGCATCGCCGGTGATGCGCGCGACCAAGCGCAGCGCCATCGCGCGACTGCGCGCGTGACCGCCGTCGCCGGCGAGCTCGGCGGCTTCGAGCGCGAGCTTCGCGGCACCGTCGCGATCGCCGAGCTTCCACCGCGCGTAGGCGAGCCCGCCGGCGCGACGTGCGCGCGCGAAGTACGGCCCGGCTTCGGGCAGTGCGAGGTAGAGCGCTTCGGCGCCCGCGTGATCGCCCGCGCGGTTGAGCTCGTAGGCGCGATGGTCGGCGCTGCGCGCGGCGAGACACGCGCGATCGTCCGCGTCGTCGACCGCGGCGAGCACCGCGGAATCGTCGACGAGCGGCGCTGCCGGTGGATGCATCTTGCTGCATGTGTACGTACGTACATACAGGGCTTCGAGTTGCGCCGCCGGCGGTGCAGCCGCGAGGTCGGCGCGCGCGCGATCGAGCTCGGCGATCGCATCGTCGTGGCGGCGTTCGCGCAGCGCGAGTGACGCTTTCGCGAGCGCGAGCCACGCGCGGCCCGTGCGCGATTCGGTCGTCGGCGGGCGATCCCACGCGCGCACGAGATCGGCGCACATCGCGACGGGCAGGTCCGTGAACCGCGCGTGATACTGGCCGAGCCAGCGCACGCGCGCGTGCACCGCATCGGGCAAGCCGAACACCGCGACGGCGCGTGTGCCCCACGTGCCGCCGGGTTGCGTACCGCGCTTCTTGAGCCGGCGCAGCGCACGCTCGGCGCTCGCGACGTCGTCTTTGTAGCCGCGCGCGGCGCACAACCGATCCGCGACCGCAGCGAGCGACCCCGTCGATTCGACGAGCCAGCCGACGTACGCGCCCCAGTCGAACGCGTGTCCGGAATCGTGTCCTGGCGGCCGCGCCATGCGGCGACTATATCGAAGGCGTGATGCGCACGTTGGTCATCGGCGACATCCACGGCTGCTATCGCGAGCTGCTCGATCTGCTCGACGTCGCGGCCGTCGCCGCCGACGACATCGTCGTGTCGGTCGGCGACCTCGTCGATCGCGGGCCGGAATCGGCCGAAGTGGTCGCGTGGTTTCGTGCGCGAGCGAACGCGGTCGTGCTGATGGGCAACCACGAGCGCAAGCACGTGCGCGGCGTGATGTCGTACAGCCAGGAGGTCACGCGCGTGCAGCTCGGTGCGAGCTACGCGAGCGACGTCGCGTGGATGCGCACGCTGCCGTATTTCTACGAGACGCCGGAGCTGCGCGTCGTTCACGCGGCGTTGGTGCCGGGCGTGCCGCTCGCCCAGCAAGATGAAGCGATCCTCGCCGGCACGACGTCGGGCACGGCCGCGCTCGAGCAGCTCGTGCCCGGCCGGTGGTGGCACGAAGCCTACGACGATGCGATTCCGGTCGCGTTCGGCCATCACGTCGTCGGGCCGGAGCCACTCGTGCGCGACGGCAAGATCTACGGCCTCGATACCGGCGCGTGTCACGGCATGCGCTTGACCGCGCTCAGCGTGCCCGATTTCAAGATCTACTCGGTGCCGGCGCGCGCCGATCACTGGCACGCGGTCGCGCGCCGGCATCAGCTGGCCGTGTTGCGCAAGCGGCCGTGGGCGACGTATGGCTGGGCGAAGCTCGCCGAGGCGATCGCGGCCGGTCGCGCGCACGCGAGTCCCGACGCGCACGCGTATCTCGACGCGATCGAGCGCTGGGCGGCCGAGCTGCGCGCGCTCGCCGAGACGTTGCTCGCGCGGGTCGCGGAGCTCGCGCCGAGCGTCGTCGATCCGTCGACACATCCGGCGAAGCCACTGTTGTACAAGCACGCGCGCGGCACGCTCGTCGCCGCCGATATCGCGTCGCGGTGCAGCTCGCCCGAGACGACGATCGCGCTCGCCGACAAGCTCGGCGTTCACGCCAGCGCGATGCCAGATGTGGCTTCGCACAGCTGAATCAGCGCGTCTTGCAGCCGCACGTCGTTCGCCGCCGGATTCAGCTTGCCGGGTTTGAGGTGATAGTAAAACCCGCCGCTCGATCGCGCGGCCGCGTCGTCGCTGACCGCGAGCCACGCCTGCGTGCGATGGCCTTGATCGAGATCGTCATAGGCGTTCTCGCCACCCATGCGCGTCTTGACCCAGCCGGGCGTCATCGCGTTGACCGCGACATTGGGCCATCGCCGCGCGACCGCGAACGCGAGCAGCACGTCCTGCAGCTTCGAGTCCGAGTACGCTTGCGATGGGTTCCAGCTGCGCGTTTGCCACTGCGGATCGTCGAGGCTCGCTGCACCCTGGTTGTGCATGCCGGAGCTGAGGTAGATCAAGCGGCTCGGTCGCGTCATCAGAGCGGTCAGCACGTAGGGCGCGAGCACGTTGATCGCCCACAGCCGCGACAAGTCGTCGGCGGTGACGACGTGCTGCTCGCGGAAGCCGACGCCGACGTTGTGCACGACGGCGTCGAACCGGCCGAGCTCGTTCGCCTGTGCTGCGAGCTGCTTCGTCGCGGCGAGCGAGCTGACGTCGGCGACCAGCAAGGCCTCGGCGGTGGGTAGCGCCGTAGCCGCGGCATCGCGACGATCGGCGTTGCGCGCGTGCAACACGACGCGATGGCCTTGCTCGACGAGGAGCTGCGCGACCATGAGACCGAGACCGTCGGAAGAACCGGTGATGAAGACGCGTGCCACGCCGAAGCCTGGACGCTTGACGCGGCAGCGTCAAGCAAGCGTGCGGATGACGCGGTAGCGTCAAGCGAGCGTGCGGTGCGCGGACGACGCGGCAGCGTCAAGCGAGCGTGCGGTGCGTGGTTGACGCGTCAGCGTCAAGCGAGCGTGCGGTGCGCGGACGACGCGGGAGCGTCAGCGTCAGCGAGCGTGCGGTGTGTCTGCTTTGCCGTGTCTCTGCAGCCGGCCTGGACCCGAGCCTTCCGCTTGACAAATAGTGCCGGATTCAAGATAATTCATCACGGCCATGAAGCAGCTCACGCTCGATTCCGCTCGCAAACCGAAGGGCCACGGCGGCTGGCGCCCCGGCGCGGGCCGGAAACGCAAGCGCGGCTCCGTCTCGCACCGGATGCGGCCGGCGTTCCCGCAGCGGTTTCCGCAGCACGTCACGCTTCGCCTCGGCGCCGACACGCCGGCGATCGCGCGCGACTACCTGATGGCGCGCGTGATCCGGCCGTGCATCGCGCTGTGCGCGAAGCCGTTCTTCCGCGTCGTCGAATTCAACGTGCTGTCCAACCACGTGCACCTGATCTGCGAAGCGGACGACGCGATGTCGCTCGCACGCGGCGTGCAAGGCCTCGCGATCCGGCTCGCACGCCGCTTGAATACGGCACTAAAACGTAAAGGCAAGTTCTTCGGGCCGCGCTACCACGCCGTCCAGCTCCGCTCGCCGGCGCAGGTTCGCAACACGCTTCGCTACGTGCTGCTCAACCGCAAACATCATGCGGCGGCGACGAAGCGATTCTTCGCCGGTTGGGTCGATCCGTTCTCGAGCGGCGCGTGGTTTCGCGGCTGGGATGCGCCGATCCGGCGGAACGCGGTCGTCGGCGACCTCGTCACGCTCGAGTCGCCGACGCGTGCGCCGAAGACGTGGTTGTTGCGCGTCGGATGGCGGCGCGCCGGGCCGATTTCGTACGACGATCGGCCGCGCTGACTCTATTGTCGCGCCATGAGGCCAACTCCGATCTGGATCGCGGAGCATCGCGTCGTCCTCGTGCACCCCGACGGGCGCCGAGTGTCTGGCCACATCGCCGTTGGTCAGCCGTACGTGCTGGCAGACGCCGAGCCGACCAGCAACTACGAGGCGCACTGTCCGATCGAGATCGACAGCCTCTATTCGAGAGACCAGCCGATCATCGGCGCCGGAACGCTTCAGGCGCTACTCCTTGCCGTGCAGTTTCTCGGCACGACCTTGCGCGCGTTCCTGGCGCGCGGCGGCCGCGTGCTCGACGCGGACGATGACTCGAATCTGTCACTCGAGTCGTTGTTCGGGCCGATGTTGCGTGACCTGACGGGCGCTTAGCGAGCCGCTGGCGCTCGCCCAGATTTCCGGCCATCCTCCGCCCATCATGACGGACGTTTTCATCTACGACACCCTCCGCACGCCGCGCGGTCGCGGCAAGGCCGGCAAGGGCGGCCTCTCGAACATCCACCCGCAAGAGCTGCTCGCGCAGACGCTGAACCAGATGGCGGCGCGCAAGAAGCTCGACAAGTCGCTCGTCGAAGACGTCGCGATGGGCTGCGTCACGCAGGTCAAGGAGCAGGGCTCCGACATCGCGCGCAACGCGCTGATCGCGGCCGAATGGCCCGAAGACGTGACGGGTTACACCGTCAATCGCTTCTGCGGCTCGGGCCTCGAAGCGATCAACACGATCGCGGCGAAGATCGGCGGCGGCTTCATCGACGGCGGCATCGGCGGCGGTGTCGAGTCGATGTCGCGCGTGCCGATGGGCTCCGACGGCGCGATGATCGACGGGCTCAACGAGAAGCTGCGCAAGCGGCTGTTCATGGTGCCGCAGGGCATCTCGGCCGATCTGATCGCGACGCGCGAAGGCTTCACGCGCGCCGATGTCGACAAGTTCGCGCTCGCGAGCCAGCAAAAAGCCGCACGCGCGATCGAGGCGAAGGCATTCGCGAACGCGATGTTCGGCGTCAAGAACGACGACGGCTCGGTCGCGCTCGATCGCGACGAGCATCCGCGCGCCGACACGACGCTCGAATCGCTCGGTGGCTTGAACCCCGCGTTCTTGCAGCTCGGCGCGATGCAGATGGGCCCGAACGGCGAGACCGTCGATCAGCTTGCGCTCAAGGTCTATCCCGACACGAAAGAGATCCATCACGTCCACACCGCCGGCAACTCGTCGGGCATCGTCGACGGCGCGGCGGTCGTGCTCATGGGCTCGAAGGCGTGGGGCGACAAGGCCGGTATCAAGCCGCGCGCGCGCATCCGCTCGTTCGCGGTCGCGGGCGCCGAGCCCGTGATCATGTTGACCGCGCCGGCACCGGCGTCGGAGCGCGCGCTCAAGAAAGCCGGCATGTCGGTCAAGGACATCGACATCTGGGAGATCAACGAAGCGTTCGCCGTCGTGCCGCTGCAGACCGCGCGCAAGCTCGGCATCGACGAGAGCCGCATCAACGTCAACGGCGGCGCGATCGCGCTCGGTCACCCGCTCGGCGCGACCGGCGCGATCTTGCTCGGCACGGCCGTCGACGAGCTCGAGCGGTCGAACAGGTCCACCGCGCTGATCACGTTGTGCATCGGCGGCGGCATGGGCATCGCGACGATCATCGAGCGCGTGTGATCTGCTAGGTTGCGCGGCGGATGGCATCCGTCGCGTTGTTCGGCACCACGCTCGCGTTACTCGACGCGTGGTCCGTGCTCGCCGTCTTTCGGCGGCGCGATCCCGATCGGATCGTATTGCGCAAGCAGGCGTTGCGACAGCTGTCCGAGCTCGAGCTGCCGAAGGTGCCGTCGTTCGAGGAGCTCCGAACACTCCGCGTCGCCGCCGAACGAAAGACGTTCAAAGATGGCTTCATCGCCGTTATCGAGCCGAAGAACCAGACGCCGTACTCGTTGATTTACTCCGGCGGCGACAATGCAACCCATCGGTTGTTCGCCTGCTACGTCGGTGCGATCGAGTCTCTCGTGTTGACCGTGTACGTCGAAGCGCTGCGCTACTTCGCCAACACCCTGGTCGGCGCACTTCAAAAGGGCGCAGTCGCTCTCGATTGATGGCTATCCGCTCATGCTCCGCGTCGTCGCGCTAGTCGTCGCCATTTGCGGCTGCGAAGCGCCTGCGGATCGCGGCGCGACGTCGCAAGCGAATCCGAACGCCGCGCCGGTGAGCTGGCCGCTCGGCGCGAGCTCCGGCTCGATCGGCCGCGAGGTCGCACCGCAGCTGGTCGAGTCACTGACGATCACAGGCGACGTGCTCGCTGGCGCGGTCGCGTGGCCGGTGCCCGGCGATGGCGCGGCGCGCGCGGTGCTCGCCGCAGGAAATCGCATCGAGCTCGTCGAGCTCGATCGCAGGCGGATCGCGTGGCAGGCGACGTGCGATGCGCCGGTGATCGCGGTGACCGCGTCGCGCATCGTGTGCGGCACGCGCGGCTACACGCTCGACGGCAAGCTCGCGTGGACGCTGCCTTCGCCCGCGATCGCCGCGAACGACGATCGCGTCGTGATCGCCGCGGGCAGCGCGGTCAGCCTCCGCGATGCCGTCGCCGGCGACGAGCTCGCGCAGATCGCGGTGCCGGCGGGGATGACGATCGCCGCGGCATGCGATCGCGAGCTCTACGCGACGACGGCCGACGGCAAGCTCGCCCGCATCGCGGGCAAGCTCGTGTGGTCGGCAGCGATCGGCAACGCCGTGTTGCCCGACGGGATCGATGAATGCAACGGCCCGACGCTGCTCGCGGTCACGCCGGGACCGGCGCTCGTCGCGATCGCGCGCGATACCGGCAAGATCGTCAATCGCGTCGATGGCGTGCGCGGCGTGTGGATGCACGGCGACGCGATCGAGGTCGGCACCGCATTCGGCGTCGTGCGTTATTCTCGCGATCTCGCGACCAGCGAGACGCTCGCGTTGCCGTCGCTCGGACCGCTGATCGCATCGCGGCAGGGCCGCCGGCTCGTGCGCGCGACGCCGTCGACGGCGGTCGTGCTCGATGATCGTGGCATTCGCGCGTTCGTGCCGTTCGACGCGCAGAGCGGCGCGCTCGGCGACGACACGCTGCTCGCCGGCGATCGGCTCGCGAAGTTGCCGCCCGTATGGCGCCGGCCGCTGCGCTTGCCGGCGATCCCGACCGGCATCGCGTTGCCCGCCGAGCTGCGCGATCTGCCGGCGCTGGCGAAGCTCGACGATTCGCACGCGATCGCGCTCGTTGATGCAGCCGGCGAGCTCCACGCGATCGCGCTCGATCCGATCGAGCCGGCGATCTACGCGGCGGCGGGCGAGCTCGTCGCGCGCTTCGATCTCGCGGCGCGAGCGTGGAGCTGGCATCGCGCGGGCGCGTGCCCGGCCGACGCGACAACTCTCGTCGCATCGCGTTCGATCGTCGCGTGCGGCTCGTCGCATGGCATTCGGGCGACCACGCTCGAGGGTGTCGCCGCATGGCAATCGAGCATCGCCGGCGACGAGCTGGTCGCGGCCGCCGATGTCGTCGTCGCGCGCGATCGCGTGCTCGCTGCCGACGACGGTCACGTGCTCGGCACGCTCGCGAGCTCGCAGACGACCGCGATCGACATCGCCGGCATGGCGCTCGTGATCGCGGTCGAAGGCGATCGCATCGTCGCGCGCTTGCCGCGTGCGTACATGCTGCCGGCGTGGTCGGTGACCGTCCGCGGCCGCGTGCGCGAGCTCGCCGCGGCCGGCGATGGCGTGCTCGTCGCGCTCGAAGACGGCGATGCCTATCGCATCGACGCGCGTACCGCGAAGTCGACGGCGATCGCCGGCTTCGGGCTCGGCTGGCACGTCGCCGGCGATCTCGTCGTCGGCGAGACGGCCGGCGGGCCGGTGCCGCCGAATCCGTTGCCGGTGCAGCCACGACCGCTCGTGCCCGAGGTGTACAAACCGGTCGATCTGCAGGCTGCGCCTGCGATCGCGACGCCGTGGCCGAAGCCGCCGGCGATGGTCCCGAGCTGGCAGCTCGCGATGTTCGAGCTCGGCGGCGGTGTGCGCGCGCGCGACGACTACGCGCTCGAACCGCCGGTGCATTTCGCGGCACGCCGTGGCAATGGCCCGATCATCGTCGTCGATCACGCGCGTCACCTGCTCGCCGTCGATCCGCGGCGCGGCGATCCGCTTCGCCGCGTCGAGGTCCCCGATCCGGCGGCCGCATTTTCGACGATCGTCGACGGTCGGCCGGTCACCGGCACGATCCTCGCCGCGCCGCTGCGAGTGGTCGTCTTTTAGTGATACAGATCGAGGATGGCTCTCCCGCTTCGGGCTGCGTTGCGTTCCGCCGGCCGCTTCATGGTCAAGAACCCCACGACGATGCTGAGCATGGCGCGCCACGCGCTCGGCATGCGGATCGCCGTGCCGCTCGATTCGCTGCGCTGGTTCATCGCGAATACGCCGCCGTCGAAGAAGGCGCCGCAGGACGTCACGATCACGCCGCGGCCACCCGCGATCGGCCTCGGCGCCACGATCGATCTGATGGGCACCACGGTGCGTGCGGCCGCGTCGATTCGCGTCGAGAAACTCGAAGTCAACGAGCACTCGTTCAAGGTCACGCTGCGACTCTCCGACGTGACGATGAAAGTCCTCGGCGAATCGTTCACGCCGGTCGCCGGCCTCATCAAGAGCGGCGCGCTCGACCTGTCGAAGCCGGGCAACCTCGCCAAGTTCATGCCGAAGAAGCCGGCGGTGCTCGTCGAGGCGCATGACGACATCATCGTGATCGACTTGATGCAGAACCCGCGCTTCGCCGAGAACGACAAGGTTCGCGGCCTGCTCGGCACGCTCACGCCGGTCGTGCAGGTCTCCGGTCTGTCGACCGAAGGTGATTTCTTGATCCTGCAGCTTCGCGCGAGCCCGTTCGGCTTGCCGCGCGCGCTCAACGCGGCTCGTCAGCTCGCCGCGGGCTAGCGTGGCGGATTCGGTCGCGTTCGCGGGCGGCACGAAAGCGGAGCGTTACGCCGAGCTGTTGCCACAGCTCGCATCGCTCACCGACGGCGAGCCCGATCTCGTCGCGAACCTCGCGAACATCACGGCGACGGTTCGCGCGTGCTTGCCGATCGCGAGCTGGGTCGGCTTCTACATCACGCGATCCGCCGACGAGCTCGTGCTCGGGCCGTTTCAAGGCAACGTCGCGTGCGTGCGCATCGCGTTCGGTCGCGGCGTCTGCGGCACGGCGGCGTCCGAGCGCCGCACGATGGTCGTGCGCGATGTCGATCAGTTTCCCGGCCACATCGCGTGCGACGCCGGCAGCAAGAGCGAGATCGTCGTGCCGATCATCGCGAACGATCGCGTCGTCGCCGTGCTCGACGTCGACAGCTACGAGCTCGCCGCGTTCGACGACATCGACGCGCATTGGCTCGGCAAGGTCGCCGAGCTCGCCGCAAGCCTGCGATGGTGAAGCGCGCGCTCGTGCTGCTCGCGTTCGCGTGTCAGGCGCACGATGCGCCGGCTCCGCGCGTCGAGACCGGTGGCAGTGCGATGCCGGTGATCGTCGACGCGGGATCCGCGATCGCCGAGCCCGATCTGCCCGATGTCGACAAGCAGCCCAAGCACGAAGAGCCCGAGCACGTCGATCCCGGCAGACAGCTCGTCGAGCTCGGCGCCGTACCCGCGTGGCAAGCGGTCGTCGATCGCACGCAATATCTCGAGCGCCGCCATCAGAAGGGCGTCGTCTACGGCACGCTCGCCGACGGCAGCGACGGTACGACGTGGCTCGTCGACGAAACCGAAGGCAACGGCTCGCTCGCGATCCGCGCACGGCTCGCGCAGCCCGGCACGTCGGGCGAGCGTGTCGCGCTTGCCGGCGCATGGGCGGTCGACGACGCGCATCATTGGTACTGGCACGCGACGACGTCGACCGCGCTGCCGGCGATCGCCGCGGGATCGAACGCGCCATCGCCGCTCGGCCACGCGATCACCAACGGCGAGCTGCCGGCCGGTGTGCGACCGATCAGCAAAGCCGACGACGGCGCCGCGGTGTACTTCACACTCGCCGGCGCGCCGCCCGTGCTCGACGGTGACGGCTGGCCCGTCGCCGACGAGCTCGGCAATCCCGTCGCCGCGATCTTGAACCTGCCGGGCGAGCACGCGAGCTACGGCGCGCAAGACATGCGCACGCCCGACGAGCGCTGGACGCTCAAGCGCGGCCAGACGTATTGGGTGCGCGTCGGTGTCGTGCACAAACACGGTGCCGACAAGCCGATGACGATGATGGCGCGCACGCCGCCGATCCGCGTGAACTAGTGACGCCCGTCGAGCGAGCGTTGCGAGCGCATATCCCCATCGCGCTCGACGTGCGCCGGCTCGGACGCGGCCCGATCGAGCGAACGTTGCCAGCTTTCTGCGTGCTCCACGCCGCGATCGAAACCGGAAGTCTCTACGTGTCGTGCGGCGCGAGCGAGGTCGCGACCGAGCCGCGCTTCGAGTTTCTGCTGCTCGCCCGAACGCGACCGTCGGGTAGCGACATCGCGACT
Organism: Kofleriaceae bacterium; assembly: GCA_036490255.1. GTDB lineage: Bacteria > Myxococcota_A > Polyangia > Haliangiales > Haliangiaceae > JABFXX01. The sequence continues at coordinate 5,605 of DASXEF010000054.1, read as the reverse complement.
CGATTCGATGCGTTGTAGATCACCGTTCCGTGGCTGGCAGGCGCCGATGCGCGAGAGCTCGGTCCTCCGTGACCTCGTCACGCTCGAACCTCCGACGAAGGCGCCGACGACGTGGCTGCTGCGCGTCGGCTGGCGGCGCGCCGGGACGATTTCCTATGACGATCGGCCGAGCTAATTCCTGCGCTCCAGCTTGGGCCGTTCCCGAGCTCATCTCCTCGCACGACGAGATCCAGCTTGCGTTCGTACAACGTCCACCGGGCGAGTCGCGCGATGATGGACCGGCCGGGACCGGCGCTCGACGAATTGCTGGTCGTGCGCGGCCTCGGCATCACGATCAAGCCGCTCGGCGCGCAGCTCGTCGTCCACGTCGAAGCCGAGCGCGCCGATCGCGCGGTCGCGAATGCGTCGCGCAAACACGCTGCGAATTCGCGCGACAAAGATTGGGCGCGGGCCGACCGAGCTGCGTCAGTCGCGAATCGCATCGGCGAACTTGCGCATCAGCCGGACGAGCTCGTCGAGATCGCGCTCGCTCCACGCGGCGAACGTCTTCTTGCCGATGCGCTCGCGGGCCGCGTCGACCGATGCCGTGACCGATTTGCCCTTCGGCGTCGCGACCGCTTCGGTGACGCGCCGATCCGCCGCGCTGCTCTGTCGGTTGACGAGCCCGAGGCTCTCGAGCTTCGCGACCTGGCGGCTCACGGTCGAGTAGTCGCGGCCCACGCCGTTCGCGAGCTCGACCACGCCGATCGGACCGAGCCGTTCGATGCCGACGAGCAGCGGAAATAGCGCGCGATCGAGATCGATGCCGGCTTCGCGCACCATCGCGGCGTCGCGCTCCGGGTTGTTCATCACGCGAACGATGTCGATCAGCGAATCGTGGAGGGTGCGCAGTTTCGCCGAGATATGTGCATGATGCACACTTTTGCTTGACGCCATGGCCGTGCGGGATTATGTGCAAGATACACATATGAGTCAAACCGACGTGGTCATCTGCGGCGCGGGCGCGACCGGCTTGGTCCTCGCGATCGAGCTCGCGCGCCGCGGCGTCGCGTTTCGCGTGCTCGACAAGCTCGCCGAGCCGTTCGCGGGCTCGCGCGGCAAGGGCATCCAGCCGCGCACGCAGGAGATCTTCGACCAGCTCGGCGTGCTCGATCGCGTGGTCGCCGCGGGAGGCGAGTATCCGATCCAGCGTACGTACGCCGACGACGGCAGCTACAGCGACGAGCGCGTCGTCGAGGCCGGTCCGGCGACGCCCGACGAGCCGTATCACCTCGGCTTGCTCGTGCCGCAGTTTCGCACCGAGGCCGTGTTGCGCGAGCGACTCGCCGAGCTCGGCCACGTCGCCGAATTCGGCCGCGAGGTCGTCGCGCTCGATCAGACCGGCGGCGGCGTGACCGCGCGCGTCGGCGACGGCGAAGCAATTCACGCGCGCTACCTCGTCGGTGCCGACGGGGGCCGGAGCTTCGTGCGCCATGCGCTCGGCATCGAGTTTCCGGGCAAGACGCTCGGCGTGCGCGCGGTCGTCGCCGACGTCGAGCTCGACGGGATCGGCGCAGACGCGTGGCATCGCTTTCACGAGGGCGACATGAGCTCGCAGCTGTCGCTCTGTCCGTTGCCGGGGACGGCGATGTTTCAGATCCAGGCGCCGATTCCACTCGACGGCGACTTCGAGCTGTCGCGTACGGCACTCGAAGCGTTCGTTCGTGCGCGCAGCGGCCGCGACCTGCACGTTCGCGCCGTGCACTGGGCATCGGCGTTTCACATGAACGCGCGGCTCGCCGATCGCTATCGCGCCGGTCGCGTGCTGCTCGCCGGCGACGCTGCACATGTTCATCCGCCGACGGGCGGGCAGGGCCTCAACACGAGCGTGCAAGACGCCTACAACCTCGGCTGGAAGCTCGCCGCGGTGATCGCCGGCAAGCCCGCCGCGCTGCTCGATAGCTACGAAGCCGAGCGCAGGCCGGTCGCACAGGCGATGCTCGGGCTCGCGACGAAGCTGCTCGATGCCGCGACGCGCGGCGATCGCAGGCGCGGCCGCGAGGTTCACCAGCTCGATATCGGCTATCCGGACTCGCCGCTCGCGTTCGAGCAGGTCCAACGCAACGTGCTCGCCGGCGATCGCGCACCCGATGCGCCGATTCGAGGCGCCGGCGGTCAACCGCGGCGGCTGTTCGAGCTGTTCGGCGCGCACTGGACCGCGATCGGCTGGCACGCCGCGCCGATTCGCGCGCGCGCCAACCTGCACGTCCACGCGTTCGGCCGCGATCTCGTCGACGATCGCGGCCACTTCGCGCACGCGTATGCGCTCGAGCCCGGCGATTGGTTGCTCGTTCGCCCGGACGGCTACATCGGCGCGATCGCACGCGACGCTGCAGCGATCGATCGTTATCTACAGCCGCTTTGCTAGCCACGCCTGGCCGTATGCGGCGGCATCGCGGCGAGCGGCGGCATCGCTCGGATCACGACGCACGCGTCGCATGAGCAAGATCCCCGCGATGAACCTCGCGAGCTTGCCGCCGATCGCGCGGGCGATCCGCTCGAGCTCGGCATCGCTCGCGAGCTCGCGATCCTGGCCCGCGAGATACGTCAGCGACGCGCGTTTGAGCCAACCGTCGGGCTCGGCGAGCAGCGCGTCGATGTCGATGCGGTCGCCGCGATCGATGGCTTCACGAATCGCCGCGAAGCTCACCGCGTGCGCCGTCGCCGCGTCGCGAACGCGAGCACGACCAGCGCCATCGCCGCCGACGAGCCGGGTGCGGCTTCAGCGCCGCAACATCCACCGCGCGCCGAGTGCGGCTCGCCCGCGCGCCGCGACGGTCGCGACACGAGAGCACTCGAGGTCGCCGCTTCGGCGTCGACGGTGACGTTGCAGCTCGCATCAAGCGTCACGATCACCGGCCGCGCCGGCGTGGTGCCGCCGGGCGTGACGGTCACCGCGCAGTTGTTGCCGTCGACGTGCGCCGCCACCGTGGCTTTCCCATCTTGATCGGGTGCATCCAAGATCACGTGCGTGGTCGCCGGCGATTTCGGCGCCGCGTACGAGAACGAGCCGCTGTTCGACGCGCGCCAAACGACGACCGCGTCGCGCACGCCTGTGAGATGCACGCCGCTCCACGTGCCCTGCGCGTCGCCGAGCGCTTGTTGCTTCGCAGCACCGTCGGCGGTCGCGCCGATCACGTGCACGGCCTGCGGCGCCGGCCCTGCGATCTGCACGCGATAGTCGGTGACGGGAAACCGCGCCGCCGTGCACGCGCCTTTGTGATCTTCGTCCTTGTAGCAATCCTTCTCCGCCGGTGGCGGCCCGATCTGCGGTACGCCGCCGGTGCGCACGGGATCGACCGTTAGCTTCGTCGCGCCGATCGTCGCGCTCGCCGCGGTGCCGCTCAGAGCGAGCGTGCCGGGCGAGCGGAATCGCAGGTCCATCTCGCTCGCCTGCGCGCGATCGATCACGACGAGCTGCGCCGCGGTGCCGTCGGCGTTTGGCACCAATACGAAGTCGCGACGCGCGAACGGGATGTCGCTCGCGCGCTCTTGAAAGCGATATTGATCGGCATAATCGCAGCCGGCGGCGACCACGCCGCTCGCGCGCTGCGTCGCGAAATCCCAGCCGGTCTTCTCGCTCCAGTAGCCTTGGCTCGGCTTGTAGCTCGGCGGCAAGTGCGGCGAGACCACCGTCGGCGCGTTGCCGGTCAAGGTCGAGCGCGTGCCGTACGGCGACGGATCGACGATCACGTCGTCCTTGCCGCGCGACAGCACGAAGTCGCCGGCGTCGGGATGGCGATGATCGGTGTCGATCGTCGCGTGACACTTCGCGACGAACCACATCGCGGTCGCATCCCAGCGCGTGCGCGCGAACAGCTCGCCGTCGCCGGCCGAGACGTACCAGGTCGGCCACTTGTCGCGCGGGGCAAGCTGCGGCTTGTCGCCGACGCCGGCGAGCGCGTCGTACAGCAAGTAGTCTTTGTCGGCGAGCTGCAATCGCGACAGCTCGCCGCGCGCCCAGCGTTTGTCGTCGGGCGAGGCATCGCCGAGCGCGATCGCATCGAACACGAGCACGCTCGGCTCGAGGTTCGGCGTCTCCGATTCGGTGTCCTCGCCGGGAAACTCGCGATCGTTCGGCGCGAGGCCGTACAGATAGACGCGCAGCAGCGAGCCGAGCCACTTCGCGGCGTTCGGTACGTCGAGGCCGGCGCCGCGCATCGCACGTGCCGCGAGCGAGAGCTCGGCGACCGACAGCGGGCCGTATTGCCAGCCTTCGGGCCAATCGCCGCCGTCGAGCACACCGCCTTCGGCCAGCGCCGGGATCAGCTCCTTGCTCCAGATCGTGTCGGCGACCGTCGACCACAGCTGCGCGTCTTCGGTCGCGATCGCGACGAGCGTCGCGGTGAGCGCGTAGCCCATCTCGTAGTTCGAACCGGCGGTGTCGTGGCGATAGCCTTTTTGCGCGTACCAATCGAGCCACGCTTTCCAGCGCTGCTTCGCGTGATCGCGCTGCTGCGGCGTCAACTTGTCGTAGAGCCAGTCGTACGCGAGCGCGGTGTACGGTCCGAGGTTGCGGATCGCGTAACCGTCGTCGCGCCGTGCAGCTTCGTCGCCGCCTTTGCCGTCGCCGAGCTGATCGAGATCGTCGAGCAGCGCGGTCATGTACTTGATCGCGGTCTGCGCGTGTTCGTTCGAATCGGTCGCGGCCCACGCGACGAGGCACGCCTGCAGCGTCTTCGCCCACTCCGAGCCTTGGTAGACGGCGCGCTCGTGCTCTTGCGTGGTGCGCGCTTCATCGCACAGCGCGATCGCGCCCTTGACCGGGCCGTGCTCTTCGGTCGCTTGCTGGCGCCACGCCGCGCGGACGTCGTTCAAGATGATGCGCGGGTGCGCGCCGTTCGGCACCGGCGGTGCGGCCGCCGCGATTGCCGAGCTACAGACGATCATCGCGACGAGGGCACGCATCGCCGCAACCGTAGCAACTACCGCATCGCCGTTCGACCTTTGAGCGCGATTGCTTTGTCGATCAAGCCGACGAGCTCGACGCGATCGGGCGCTTCGCCCGCGGCATCGTGTGCGAGCGTGCGGATCTGAGACAGTGACCAGTGCTCCGCGACGTCTTGATCTGGACCACCGCGCAACACGTCGGCGAACGCGGCGACCGCGAACGCGAAGCGGAAGTCCGCCGAGCTCTGCGCGAACGCCGGCAACGCGCCGCCGATCATCGGGAACGCAGATTCGACGGCCTTGTCGTCGTTGACGCCTTTGTGGCGAATGCGCAGCGTCGCGAGCGGCGCGTTCGCCTGCGCGCCCGTCTTCGTCAGCTCGAGCTCGTACAGCGCGGTCACTTGATGGCCGGGACCGACCTGGCCGGCATCGACCGAGTCGTTGCGGAAATCGCCGTCGGCGATGTCGCGATTCTCGTAGCCGACGAGGCGATAGCGCGCGACCAGCGACGGATCAAAATCGACTTGCAGCTTGACGTCCTTCGCGACGACCTCGAGCGTCGCGTTGAGCTGATCGCCGAAGACTTTCTGCGCAGCTGCTTCGGAGTCGATGTAGTAGTTGTTGCCGTTGCCCTTATCGGCGAGCTGCTCCATCAGCTCGTCTTTGTAGTTGCCCA
>DASXEF010000031.1:0-3402 GCA_036490255.1 Kofleriaceae bacterium | reverse complement strand
CTCAGGCTCGGGATCAGCGCGCGACTGCAACGCGATGTGGAAGGCCGGCACGATCGCGTTCGACACGCCGCAGGCGATCAGCGAGCTGAACACGACCGCGACCGAGCGCGATCCGTTCTTGTCGCCCGACGAGCTGACCATCTACTTCTCGCAGGAGCATCCGATCATGCCCGCGGGCGTCGATGCCGACATCATCACGGCAACTCGCGCCACACGCACGTCGGCGTTCGTGAATCAGATGCCGTTCGCGGCCGCGAGCACGCCGCAGTTCTACGAGAGCAAGATGTCGATCTCGATCGACCAGCTCTCGCTCGTCGTCTGCCGCAGCGACGGCGCGGGCGGCAACAACATCCAGCTCGGCGTGCGCGGCTCGGCCGGCGATGCGTGGCCGACGTTGTCGACGACGTACCTCGACAATGTCGATGCGCCGCTGAACGCCTACGATCCCGAGCTCGGCGCGACGGGCGCGCAGCTGGTTTACGCGCCGGCGGGCTCCAGCACACCGCAGCAGCTCGCGACCGCGTCACAACCGAGCCCGACGTCGGACTACGTCGTCGGCTCGCCGCAGGGCTACACCGCGAATGCGGCGCTCCACGACGCCGATCCGTGGCTCGACGCGAGCGGCAAGGTCCTCGTGTTCTCGCGCGGCGCGGTCGGCGCGGCCGAAGTCGACATCTATTACATGGTCACCGACGCCAACGGCAATTTCGGCTCGGCCACCGAGCTCACCGACCTGTCGTCGTCGGGCAATGCGACCGGCGATCCGTGGGTCTCGGCCGATGGTTGCCGGATGTTCTTGTCGTCGAATCGCGGCAACGCCGACGGCACGTTCGATCTCTACACCGCGACCGCGAAATGATCAGTCGAGTGGATCGCTGATCTCGTCGAGCTCGTCGAGTGCGCGGCCGCGCACGACCTCGAGCACGTGATCGACGAGCGCGGGCAGATAGTCGGTGAGGGCAGGGCAGCGCACCGTCGTGCCGGCGAGCGCCTGCGCCGTGTTGCGCTGATCGTAGTGGACGTCGTGATCGAGCAAGTCGAGGAACGCGAGCGGGCCGCGGCCGAGTCGTGCGAGCCCGGGCGTGCGCAACACGGCGCGCGCGAGCGGTCGCGGAATGCTGCCGCGCGGGATCGCGGTGTTCGCGTGCGCGGCGACGCCTTCGAACACGGCGCGCGCCGATTGCGGATTCGGATCGACGAGGTGAAACGTCTTGCCGCCCGAGCCCGCGCTTCGCGCGGCGTGCCATGCCGCTTCGACGACGTAGTCGATCGGCACGAGGTGCAGCGGCGCGTCGCCGCGACCCAAGATCGGCAGCGACATCCCCGACGCGTTCGTCGCGATCAGCACCATCAGGTAATACGGCCCGTCGAGCTTGTCGATCTCGCCGGTCGCGCTGTCGCCGACGATCACGCTCGGCCGCATCACGGTGATCGGCAGTTGCCGCATCGCCGCGCGCACGAGCTCCTCGGCTTCGTACTTCGTGCGCTCGTAGCCGTTGTGAAACTTCTGCCCGGCGTCGAGATCGTCCTCGTAGACGGTGCCGCCGCGCTTGCCGGAGACCATCGCGGTCGACCAGTGCACGACGCGCTCGAGCCGGCTGGCATCGCGCGCGAGCTCGAGGACGTTGCGCGTGCCGCCGACGTTGACCTTACGCGCGGTGTCGGCGTCGACGCCCATGAAGTAGATGCCGGCGAGGTGATGCAGCCACGTCACCTCGCGGCTCAACGCGTGATATTCGGCGCTCGATAGCCCGAGGTCCATGTCGCAGACGTCGCCGACGAGGACTTCGGCGTTCATGTTCGCGATCAGCGCATCGGCATCGGGCGCGAATCGATCGCGGGCGAGCACGTAGAGCTTGGTATCGGGCTCGCGCGCGGCGAGCTCGGCGATCATGCGCTTCGCGGTGAATGCCGGAAAACCCGTGACGAGCGCGGCCGGCCGATCTTGCGCCGCCGCGCGCGGCTTTGCGGTCGGCACCCGGATCGCGCCGTACTTCGCCTCGATCTCGGCGACGATCGCGTCGACTTGCGATGCGAGCTCGGCCGGATCGCCGTCGTTGGTGACGACCCACGTCGCGGCCGCGAGCTTTGCCGAGAGCGACGCCTGCGACGCGATGCGGGCGCGCGCTTCGTCGAGCGTGAGGCCATCGCGCGTCATCAAGCGCTGCTCTTGCACGCCCGGCGTCGCGGCGACGACGATCAGCCCGGCGAGCCCGGCGTGTGCGCGGTTCTCGACGAGCAACGCGGCCTCGTAAAACACGACTTGTGCGCCGCGCTCGGAGGCGTCGGCGATCGCGCGCGCGCTCGCCGCGGCGATCCGCGGATGCGTGATGCGCCCCAAGTCGGCGCGCGCCGCCGGATCGGCGAACGCGATCGCGCCGAGCCGCTTGCGATCGAGCCGGCCGTCGGGCGTGAGGATCGCGGCGCCGAACCGCGCGACGAGCTCGGCGAGCGCCGGCTGGCCCGGCTCGACGACCGCGCGCGCGAGCTGGTCGGCATCGACGACGAGCGCGGCTTTGTCGACGAGCAGCTTCGCGACCGTGCTCTTGCCCGACGCGATCCCGCCGGTCAGCCCGATCACGTACGCCGTCACGCTGTTGCGTTACCACGGGCACGCGAGCCGGGGTAGGTTCAGCGCGTGCGTGCCCTGGCCATCCTGATCGTGCTCGCGTCGTCGGCCGGCGCGGCGATCGCAGCGCAGCGCGATTGGACCGGCAGCGCCGCGTGCGGCAGCTGTCATCCCGCCGAGCTCGCGGCGTGGCAAGCGACGCCCCACGCAAACACGCGCGTGCGCTTTGCCGACGCGAAGCCGCAGGCGCGCTGCCTCGCGTGTCACGGCACCGGCGAAGCGCCGGCCGGCCCGACGATCGCCGTCGAGGTCGGCTGCGAGGCATGCCACGGCGCGGGCTCGGCGTACGCGCCCGACGACGTGATGCGCGATGCGCCGCTGTCTCGCGCGCTCGGGCTCGCCGATCTATCGACGCCGAAATTGCGCGCGCAGCTGTGCGCGAGCTGCCACAAACGCTCGACGACCGGTCGCGATGTCGATCCGACGGCGCCGGTGCACGCGGTGACCGGGAGCAAGCCATGAAGGTCGCCGCGCGCTTCGTCACGTCGGCCGCCAAGCCGAGCGATTTCCCGCCGCCGGGTCTGCCGGAGATCGCGGTCGTCGGCCGCAGCAACGTCGGCAAGTCGAGCCTCATCAACTCGCTGGTCGCCCAGACCGGCCTCGCGCGCACGTCGCGTACGCCCGGCCGCACGCGGCTCGCGAACTGGTTCGAGGTCGACGGCAAGTTTCACCTCGTCGATCTGCCGGGCTACGGCTACGCCGCCGTCGACAAGACGATGCGCGAGGGCTGGCGGCCCCTCATCGAGACGTATCTCGAGAAGCGCGATGTCTTG
>DASXEF010000001.1:0-11669 GCA_036490255.1 Kofleriaceae bacterium | reverse complement strand
GCAGCAAGCATGCTCGAGCGCATGCGGCGATAGCGCAGCCCGACCGCGAGCAACAGCGCGTGCTTTGCGGTGAGCGACGCCGAGCCGCGCGATGCGCGATCCGCATCCGAGAGCGCGATCCAACCGAGGTCGAGCGTGCCGGCGACTTTTTCGAGCGCGACGTTCTCGGCGCGCGCGATCGCCACGCACTCGGTCATGATCTCGAGCGCGAGCCGGCGATACCGCCGCACGCGCACGAGCGGTCCGAGTCGCTCGCCCGCGATCGTGCCGAGCGATGACACCGCGCAGTTGAGCGCGAGCTTGCTCCAGCGCGCGCCGCGTAAATTTTTCGTATGGGTGACCGCGCCGATCGCTTCGAGCAGCTCGCCGACGCGCTCGAGCTCGCCGTCGTTGGCGCGCGGCACGAGCCGGCCGATCTGGAAGCCACCGGCCGCGGTACGCTCGTAGAGGCCGGGCTCGGGCATCGATGCGCCCCACGCGACGATCGCGCCGATCACGCGCTCGCCGCCGACGATCGCCGCGACGCGGTCCTCGCACAGCCCGTTCTGCAGCACGACGACCTCGGCGTCGTCGGCGAGGTGGGGCAGTGCCGTGCGCGCGGCGTCCTCGACGTTCGGCGGCTGTGTCGCCAAGATCGCGAGGTCGTATTTGCCCTCCGGCGCGGGCGACACCCAGCCTCGCACGATCCGTTCTTCGCCTTCGTCGACGACGCGGTAGCCGGCTTTGTCGACGGCCGCACGTATAGAAGCGTTGGTCGATACGGCCGTCACGGCGGCGCCGATTTCGGTCAACGTCGCGGCGACAATGCCGCCGATCGACCCGGCGCCCATCACGAGAATTCGCGGCTGTCCGTTCATCGCGGGCTCCTAGTGTCGCCCATTTGGGGAAGTTGCCGCGAGGGGATAGAATTTCGTCTGATGCAGATCACCTTCTGGGGAGTCCGGGGCAGCTACCCGGTTCCCGGCGCGGCCACCGTGCGCTACGGCGGCCAGACGTCGTGCGTCGAGGCCCGTACGGCCTCCGGCGAGACGGTGATCGTCGATGCAGGGACCGGCATGCGCTCGCTCGGCAACAAGCTGCTCGGCGAAGCGAACGGTCAGCCGCGCCCGTATCACGTGCTGCTCTCGCACGTGCATTGGGATCACATCCAAGGCCTGCCGTTCTTCTCGCCGGCGTACACGCCCGGCACGCGGATCTCGGTCTACGCGTTGCTCACCGCCGCGAACGAGCTCGATCAGGTGATCGGCGGCATCACGCGCCACGAGTTCTTTCCGATGCCGCTCGAAGCGGTGCCCGCGAACTTCGACTTTCACCAGGTCGAGCCCGGCGTCGACTTCGTGATCGGCGCGTTTCACATCACGCCGATCGCGCTCAACCATCCGTTCGGCTCGGTCGGCTATCGCATCGACGCCGACGGCGTGTCGTGGGCGTACGTCTCGGATACCGCGCCGTTCGATCAGGTGCTGCACAAGCAGCACTTCTTGCCCGGCCCCGAGCCGCTGTCGGCCGACGACAAGGTCGCGCTCGGCGCGATGCGCGCCGCGTTGATCGAGCGGCTCAAGGGCGTCGATACGGTTGTCTACGACACGCACTTCTTGCCCGAGGAGTTCGCGCGGTTTCCGCACTACGGCCACTCGACGCCGGATCAAGCGCTCGATGTCTGCGCCGAAGCCGGCGTGCGTTGCTTGGTGCTCTATCACCACGCGCCGTCGCACTCCGACGAGCAGATGGATCAGATCGCCGCGACCTATCTGCAAAAAGGTGCGAAGCGCGGCATCGAAGTGCTGACGTCGTTCGAGGGCATGACGATCCCGATCGGAACAGGCGCGCCGTGAAGCTTCGGTTCTGGGGTGTGCGCGGCTCGTTCGCGATGAGCGGCCGCGAGTATTTGCGTTACGGCGGCAACACGACGTCGATCGAGCTGATCGCGTCGAGCGGCGAGCGCTTGCTCGTCGATCTCGGCACCGGCGCGACCGAGCTTGCCAAAGAGTTGATGGCCAGCGAGTTCGGCAAGGGCGCCGGCACGCTGCCGATCTTGCTCACGCACACGCACCTCGATCACATCCAGGGCTTGCCGTTCTTCACGCCGTTCTTCATCAAGGGCAACCAGATCCAGATCATGGGCGCCGACCCGATCAGCGGGCTGTCGCTCGAGTCGACGCTGCAAAACCAGCTCGCGCCGCACTACAGCCCGCTCAACGGGCTCGAGAACCTCGCCGCGGGCGTGACGATCAAGAGCTTCGTGCCGGGCACGCAGCTCGCCGTGCCGGGCTTCTCGATCGACACCGCGAAATTTCCGCACGGCAGCATGTGGACGACCGGGTTTCGCATCGCCGCCGACGGCAAGGTCGTGACGCTGCTCACGGACGTCGAGTATCCGTCGCCCGACGAGCCGCTCGCCGAAGCGCTCGAGCTCGCGCGCGGCGCCGACCTGGTCGTCCACGACGCGATGCACGCCGATCGCGACTACGAGCTGCGCAAAGGCTGGGGCCACTCGCCGGCGCGCGCGGGCGTCGTCGTCGCGGAACGCGCCGGCGCGAAGCGGCTCGCGCTGTTTCATCACAGCCCGGATGCGACCGACGATCAGATCGACGAAGTCGTCGCGCGCACGTCGGCGTCGACGCAGGTCGCGGTGTTCGCCGCCGCTGAAGGCGCGTACGTCGCCATCTGATCGCGTTATGATGAACGTGGATGAGGATCGGCGCGCTCGCGTTGCTGTTGCCGATCGCGAGCTGCGGCTGGATCGCCGGGCTCGGTAGCTACGGCGAACGCGGCAGCGACGACGCCGGCACCGGCATGTTGTCGGACGCCGATGCCGGATCGAGCGGATCGGCGAGCTGCGTCGGCGCGCTGGCGCTCGGCGGCAAGTGCCCGACGTCGCTGACCGCAGGCGTCGGCGAGACCTGCGTGATCGCGCCCGACGCGATGTATTGCTGGGGCCAGAACCTGCTCGGCACGGCCGAGCGCGCGGACGCGGCGGTGAAGATCGAGTTGAGCCAGACGCCAATCTCGGTCCAGCTCAGCTCGACCGTCGATTCGCCAAGCACGATCGGCGTCGGCTGTTACTTGGAAGGCAGCGGCAACGCGCTGACCTGCTGGGGCGACAGCTCGTGGGGACAGGCACAAATCCTGATCTCCAACGAACCGGGCAAGCTGATCGCGCCGCAAGGAGTCACGGCATACGCCGTCGGCGCCGATCACGTGTGCGCGACGACGGAGGGGTTCCAGACGATCCTGTGCTGGGGGCGCAGCGACGAGGACCAGCTCGACGTCGCGAACGCGGGCGCGGCGTGCAACGCGGGGACGTGCTCGCTCGTGTACCAGCAGACACCGGACGTCCTGACGACCGGCGCGTTCGTCGCCGGCGGATCGCACACGTGCGTGGGATCGAACGCGCTCGGCGATGCGAACGACATCGCGTGTTGGGGCTTGAACGACAAGGGCCAGCTCGGCGGCGACTCGGGCGCCGGCTTCGATACCGTCGAGACGGTTGCCAGCACGAGCGGTGCCGGCGAGCTCGGCTCGGCGAGCGAGCTCGCTCTCGGCGCCGATCACACGTGCGCGCTCGTCGACGGCGCGACGTACTGCTGGGGCGCCAACGATCAAGGTCAGCTCGGCGTCATGGGAGCGACGGTCACGCATTTTCCGCTCGCGGTCACCCACGCACCGGCGTTCGCGCACATCGCAGCCGGCACGAACACGACGTGCGCGATCGATCTGAGCGGCAACGTGTGGTGCTGGGGTGACAACGTGCAAGGCGAGTGCGGCCAGAGCGGCCTGCTCTCCGGCCCGATACCGCAGACGGTCTTCGAGCCGCTGAAGGTGCCGAACGTCGCGAACGCGACGATGATCGCGGTCGGCGACCAGCACGCGTGCGCGGAGCTCGCCAATGGCGATATCATGTGTTGGGGCGACGACACGAACGGCGAGCTCGGCGACAACAAGCAGATGGATTCGTCGTGCTCGCTCGGCCCGTGCTCGCCCAACCCGGTGCTGGTGACCAAGTAATGTTCGAAAAGCTCGTAGCGATCGCGATCGTGTTTGCCGCGGCACCGGCGGTTGCCGACAAGGCCGCCGCGGAGGCCGCGTTCGACGAAGCCAAACGACTCGCCGCCGCCGGCAATCTCGCCGAGGCGTGCCCGAAGTTCGAGGTCAGCTACAACGAGGACCCGCAGGTCGGCTCGCTGCTCAACCTCGCCGATTGTCACGAGCACCTCGGCAAGCTCGCGACCGCGCGCGCGGAGTTTCACACCGCGGCCGAGCTCGCGCATCAGCGCAAGGACGCGCGCGAGAGCTACGCGCACGAGCGCGCGGGCAAGCTCGATCCGCGCGTCGCGCACCTCGTGATGCATCGCCGCGCCGGCATCGACGGCCTGCACGTCAAGCTAGACGACCGCGACGTCACCGCGATGATCGACGTCGATCTGCCGATCGATTCCGGCAAGCATGTGATCGCGACGACGAGCGCGACCGGCACATGGACGAGCGACCTCCAGATCGAGAGCGACGGCGTCCATCGCGAGCTCACCGTGCCGGGCGACGAGACGCCGATCGCGGCGCCGGTCCAGCCGGTCGAGCCGCCGCCGGGCCGAATGCCGGTCGAACGACCGATCGAGCCGGCGATCGATACCAGCGAGGTCCGGCACAAGCGCCACGTCGTCTCGATCTCGATCGCCAGCGTCGGCGTCGCCGCGCTCGCCGCCGGCTTCGTGATGGGCGGCTTCGCGATCAGCGACGTCAACCTCGCGACGAAGGCGTCGGGCGGCACGGCGCCGTGCACGAAGACCTCGGGTGGCTCGAAGGAATACGAGTGCAACGCCGACGGCGAGCGCTTGCTCGACAAGGCGAGCACCGATGCCGTCGCGAGCGACGTGCTCGTCGGGGTCGGCGCGGCGGCGATCGCGGCGGCGGCGATCGTGTGGTTCACCGCGCCGTCGGAGCGCGTGATGGTGACGCCGATCGCATCTGCGACTGCCGTCGGCGGGGCGATCACGATCAAGTTCTAACGCACTGCGTGTTACGCTAGAGCTGCGTGCTCGAGCCGGGGTCGATCTTCATCGACAAGTACAAGATCGAACGCCAACTCGGTGAGGGCGGCATGGGCAAGGTGTTCCTTGCGACGCATGTCCACCTCGCCGAGCGCGTCGCGATCAAGGTGCTGCACCGCGAGATGACCACGCGCGGCGACCTCGTCGATCGGTTCTTGCGCGAGGCGCGCGCGTCGGTGCGGCTCAAGACCGAGCACGTCGTCCGGATCCTCGACGCAGATCGCGCGCCCGACGGGCTGCCGTACATCGTGATGGAGTATCTCGACGGTCGCGATCTGCTCGCGATGTTCCGCCAGCGCGGATCGCTGCCGGTCGGCGAGGTCGTCGACTACATGCTGCAGACCTGCGAAGCGATGGCGGAAGCCCACGGCCAAGCGCTCGTGCATCGCGACATCAAGCCGGCAAACCTGTTCGTCACGCAGCGCTCCGACGGCACCACGCTCGTCAAAGTGCTCGATTTCGGGATCTCGAAGACGCTCGATCGCGATCTACAACTGACGAGCAGCCAGGCGATGCTCGGCACTCCGGCCTACATGTCTCCGGAGCAGCTGCGCGCGAGCCGCGACGTCGATACGCGCACCGACGTATGGTCGCTCGGCGTCGTGATGTTCGAGCTGCTCGCCGGCAGGCAACCGTTCGACGCGCCGAGCTTCGGCGAGCTCGTGATCCAGGTCGTCACGCAGCCGGCGCCGCCGATCGGCGGTGATGTGCCGCGCGGCCTCGCGTCGGCGATCGCGCGTTGCCTCGAGCGCAATGCTGCGGCGCGATTCCAGAGCGTCAGCGAGCTCGCGTCCGCGATCGCGCCGTATGCGAGCGATCGCGTCGCCGGCGTCAGCGGCGCGCAGCGCATCGCGACGATCCTTCGCAATCGCGTGCAGTCGCAACCTGCGCTGCCGATCGCGCAGCTGTCGCAAGAAGCGATGGTCGCCGGCGCGACGACCGAGATGACCAGCAACGGCGCGGTCCACGCGATGTCGACGGTCACCGAGCCGTCGTCGCGGCGAGGTTGGGTCGTCGCGGGCGTCGCCGCGACCATCATCGCAGCGGTCGCAGCGGTCGCGTTGACGACCGGCGGCGGTGCCGAGCGTCAGCGCGTCGAGAGCGCCGCACCGGCCGCACCGAGCATCACGCCGATCGCGGCGGACGCCCGCGCGATCGCGGTCGCCGCAGATGCCGCGATCGATGCTCCGCTCCAAGCGCCGGCGTCGGCGGGCGTGGTGACACCGCCAGTGCCGACGACTACGCCGACGAAGCGACATCCACCGGTGCGCCGCACGACGACGCCGGTCCCCGCCGAGCCGGCTGATCCGCTGGGTACGCGGCTGTGACCGCGCCGCGGATCGCGGCGCTCGGCTTCACCCTCGTCGCGTGCAACCTCGTCGTGCCGAGTTACGGGCTCGGCGGCGATGGGGGGCTCGATGCGCCGATCAGCGGCAGTGGTCGTGGCTCGTCGTGCTGGGGAACGCCGGGCTGCATCACCGCGATCGCGGCCGGCTACAAGCACACGTGCGCGATCGCCGATCAGCGGACGCTGTACTGCTGGGGAGCGTCGGCGGGTACCGATAGTGCGGCGATGACGCCGCAACCGATCGCGACCGGCGTCACTTCGATCACGCTGAGCAGCGACGTGCGAAGCCCGGGCACGCTCGGCGTCAGTTGCTTCACGACGATCTCGGGGTTGTACTGCTGGGGCGACGACGACTTCGATCAGCTGCAGCAACACGCGACGACCGACACGCCGGTCCCGATCGATTCGACGCTGTACGCTCAGGTCAGCGCGGGCGCCGATCACGTGTGCGCGACCAAGCCGGACAGCACCGCCGTGTGCTGGGGCGCGGACGATCTGTTCCAGCTCGGCGGCGACTCGGCCGGCACCACGTGCGGCGGCACCACGTGCGCCAACTCTCCGTTGCTCGTGATGAGCAACACGGGGATTCCGATCGCGAGCGGGCTCTCGCACACGTGCGTGGTGATGGGGAACAACTCGGTCGACTGCTGGGGCCGCGATACCAACGGCCAGCTCGGCAACGGCAAGGAAGGCTCCGGCTCCGACGACGAGCTGGTCACGGCGCTCGCCGGTAGCAACGACGTCACGCAGATCGCGGCGGGCTCGTTACATACCTGCGCGATCGCGGCGATGGGATCGTGGGCGTGCTGGGGCTACGGCGGCGACGGTGCGCTCGGCACCGGTAGCAACGCCGACGTCAAGACGGCGGTGCTCGCCGACAATCATCAGTTCAGCGCGATCGCCGCGGGCGCGCAGGACACGTGCGCGATCGACACCGCGGGGTCGCTCGACTGCTGGGGCGAGAACCAGCACGGCATCCTCGGCTCGGCCGGGATGGGCGCGGCGATCACCACGCCGGCGCCATTCGGCTCGCTAAACGAGGTCCAGCTCGTGAGCGTCGGTTACTCGCACGCGTGTGCGCTGCTGTTGGACGGCACGCTCGAATGTTGGGGCGACAACGCCGACGGCGAGCTCGGCGACGGCAAGCAGCACCAGCAGTGCGGCACGTCGTCGGCCGATTGCTCGCCGACTCCGGTCGTCGTAAGCGCACCACAATGAGACGCGCGGCATTGTTCGTCGCGATCGCCGCGTGCTCGATCCCGAGCCACGAGCTCGTAGACGGCGGTGGCGTGTCGCCGGTCCCCGATGCCAGCGTCGGTGGCAGCGGCGGCTGCTCGTCGTGGGGCAGTGCCGGCTGCGTGACCGCGCTCGTCGCCGGCTATCACCGCACGTGTGCGATCGCCGGCGGCAACTTGTACTGCTGGGGCTACGTCGCGGGCACCGGCAACATGATCGAGCTGTCGCCGCAGCGGATCGAACCGAGCGTCGACGCGGTCAGCTCCAGCGCCGATACGGTCGAATCGTCCGGCGTCGGCGAGACCTGCTTGCTGAGCGGCGGCGCGTTGCAGTGCTGGGGCGACGGCGGCGACGGCCAGCAAGACGGCAACATCACGAGCGTGAAACCGACGAATGTCGCCGGCACGTTCACGCAGATCGGGGCCGGCGCCGATCACATCTGCGGGAACACGGGATCCGGCGTGTCGTGCTGGGGCGCGATCGGCGACGGCCAGGTCGGTTCCGCGATCAGCAACGTCGCGACGTGCGTGAGCGGGCAATGCACCGACACGGCGACGCAGGTCTACGCCGACATGCAGATCGACGCGATCGCCGCGGGCCTGTCTCACACGTGTGCGCTCGACGCGACCGGCTCGGTGTCGTGCTGGGGACTCGACAGCGACGGACAGCTCGGCAACACGGTGATGGGCGGCGGCTCCGCGCGAGACGCGCTGTACAACACGCTTCCGTCGGGAACAGGCGTCGTGCAGATTTCAGCCGGCGATGCGACGACGTGCGCGGTCAGGCTCGATCAGTCGTGGGCGTGCTGGGGCGCGGGTGGAAACGGCCAGCTCGGTAACGGCGGCACCAACGATTCGGTCACGCCGATCTTCGGCTCGCCGATCATGTTCGCGGCGATCTCCACCGGTACGTCGAGCACGTGCGGCATCACGCCGATGGGCGACGTCGAGTGCTGGGGCGATAACTCGACCGGCGTTTCCGGCAGCGACTTCAGCGAACCGCAGGAAACCACGCCGCGGTCGAAGGGCCTCTCGAACGCGACGCTGATCGCCGTCGGCAACGATCACGCGTGCGCGGCGCTCGCGAACGGCGAGATCGAATGCTGGGGCGAGGCGTACGAGGGCGCGCTCGGGACCGGCTCGGCGAGCTATGCGATCTGCCCGAACCTGGCGTCGAGCGTGCAGTGCACGGCGATGCCGCAGCTCGTGCAGCATCCCGCGAATCCGTTCTAGTCGGCGAACAGCGCGCGCTCGATGAACGTCGTCAGCGCGGCGCGCGCGCGATCGCGATCGATCGTGGTCGGCACGAGCTGGACGACGAGGCCGTACGCGCATTGCATCGCGGCGCCGTATAGCACGTACGCGAAGCCTTCGGGATCGGCGAGCTTCGTGATCGCCGAGATCAGCGCGCCGAGCCGCTGCACCGCGAGTTGCTCGAACGCGCGCCGCAGCTGCGCGACCTCCGCATCGCGCAGCGACATCTCCATGAACGATCGCGTCAGCGCCGGGCTCGTCATCACCTGTTGAAACAGCAGATCGACCGCGACGCTGATCGTCTCGTGGCGCGCGCGGCCGACGAACTGCTCGGGCGTCAGCCGATCGATCGTCTGCTCGTAGGCGGCGACCATCATCCGGCGCATGATCTCGAGGTAGACCTCGCGCTTGTCGTCGAAATACCGATAGAACGTGCCGACCGAGACACCGGCTTTGTCGGCGATCTCCGGCGTGCCGACCGCGTCGTAGCCGTGTGACGCGAACAAGCCGGCCGCCGCGTCTAACAACGCCTCGTAGCTCTTGCGCGCGCGTTCCTGATGAAACTCCGGAATCGCGGGCTCTCGCAACACGGCGAGTGGGGAGCGCAGCTTTGCGCCGCGACGGGCCATGCAACACGATCGCACTTGACCGAGCGGCTCGCCAAGCGCAAACTGAAACAAGTTTCACTTTTCAAATTCGGAGGCGCGAACATGGTAGCGACGGCGGAGCAGCTGGCCGGTCCATCGATCGAGACACTCGAGACGATGCTCGACGTGACGTACACGTGGGGGTATCAGGACACGCGCGCGAAGCTGCGCGATCTCTACGACAAGGCCGTTCGCGCGCAGTGGATCTCCGACGACGTCTTGCCGTGGAACACCGACGTCGATCTCGAAGCGCCGACCGCACCCGAGCAGCTGATGCCGCTGTGGGGCAGCGACATCTACAACAAGATGACGCAGAAAGAGCGCACGGCGATCAACATCCAGTCGTTCTCGTGGACGCTGTCGCAATTCCTGCACGGCGAACAGGGCGCGTTGCTCGCGACCGCGCAGCTCGTCGATTCGGTCGGCGATCTCGACAGCAAGCTCTACGCGGCGTCGCAGGTCGCCGACGAGGCGCGCCACGTCGACGTCTACAACCGCTACATCCACACGAAGATCGGCTTCGCGTACCCCGTCAACACGCACCTCAAGAAGCTGCTCGACCTCGTGCTCAAGGACAGCCGCTTGGACATGAAGTTCCTCGGCATGCAGATCATGGTCGAGGGGCTCGCGCTCGCCGCGTTCGGGCTCATTCGCAACAACACGAAGGAGCCGCTGCTCAAGGAGCTGACGGCCTATGTGATGGGCGACGAGGCGCGCCACGTCGCGTTCGGCGTGTTGTCGCTGCGCGACTACTACCGAGATCAGCCCGAGGCGGTGAAGCGCGAGCGCGAAGACTTCGTCTACGAAGCCGCGCGCTTGATGCGCGATCGCTTCTTGTTCCAAGAAGTCTGGGAGCGTCAGGGCCTGCCGGTCAAAGAGTGCATGGACATCACGCTCAACAGCCAAGGCCAGCAGATGTTTCGCCAGATGCTGTTCGCGAAGATCGTCCCGGCGATGAAGAAGATGGACCTGCTGTCGGACCGCCAGCGCGAGCGTTTCGCCGAGCTCGGCATCCTCCAGTTCGAGAACTGGGCAGATCCGGTGAGCGACGTCGAAGCGTCGCCGCAGGGCACGGTCTCCGCGCGCTTCTAGAGTGCGCTACAGTCCGCGGATGATTCGCGCCGCGATCGTCGTTCTCGCGCTGTTGTCCGCCTGCAAAAAAGCCGACGAGCCCAAGCCCGCCGCCGCCAAACCGGCACCGCCCGCCGTCGCGATGACGACCGGCTCCGACGGCATGCGTCACGTCGCGATCGAAGCGAACAAAGACGGCTACACGCCGGCGTCGATTCCCGGCAAGCCCGGCGAGAAGCTCGTGCTGACGTTCACGCGCACGGCGGACTCGTCGTGCATCTCGCAGCTCAAGACGCCCGAAGGCAAGATGGTCGATCTGCCGATGAACACGCCGGTCGACGTCGCCGTGACGGTGCCGCAGACCGGCAAGGTCGAGTTCGCGTGCGGCATGGACATGTTCCATGGCGAAGTCGTCGCGCAACCCGGCGCGTGATCACGCGAGCGGGCCGGCGAACACGAGCAGCGTGACGATCTTGCCGTCGCCGTCGAGCTCGCCGGCGTCGAAGAACTCGAGCTCGCTGCCGTCGCGGCGAATCACGACCGAGCGATAGCGAAACGTCGAGCCGACCGCATCGACGGCGCTGGTCAGGCGAAACCCGAGGTTCTGCGGATCGCCGAGAAACCGCGCGAGCATTGCCTCGATGCCGGCGCGGCCGCGGATCACCGACGATCGCGTCACCATGCGCACGTCGGCGGCGCAGCACGCTTCGAGCAGCTGCGCGCGCGCCGCGGGATCGCGCTCGGCGCCGGCGCGAATGTACGCGGCGACCGCGCTCACGACTTGAGCCGCAGTGTCACGGCGAAGCACACCGAGATCGCCGCGCCGTTCTTCTTGTACGGCTGATATTTCCAGCTCTGCAGCGCCGCGCTCAGATCGGCGGCGAGGTGGCGATCGAGCTTGGTGATGAAGTCGACGTTCGTGACCGCGCCGCTCGCGTCGACGCACAGCTTCGCGGCGGCGATGGACGGCGTGCCCTTCGCCGCGTGGATCCCCTCGGGGACGGCGCCCGACAGCTTGGTCACCGCGTTCGGCGCGACCGTGATCGCGGCCGTGGACGGCGCGGGC
>DASXEF010001043.1:0-10706 GCA_036490255.1 Kofleriaceae bacterium | reverse complement strand
GCGCGCACGTGTCGCGTAAAGCCGAGCTCGCGCACACGCTCGTGTGCAAGGGCGTCACCGTCGGCGCGAACGCGACGGTGATCTGCGGCGTCACGATCGGCGAGTACGCGATGATCGGGGCCGGCGCGGTCGTCACGCACGACATCGCACCGCACGCGATCGTGGTCGGTTCGCCGGCGCGTCAGATCGGCTGGGCGTGCCGCTGCGGCGAGACGCTGCCGCACGAGCTCGCGTGCGCGCGCTGCGAATCGGTGTTTCGCGTCGACGACAACAAGCTCGTGAACGCACACGACACGCTGCGGACTTAGCCCGGCTCGGCCATACCGGTCGCGCCGCACACCATCGCGCTGCCGCAGCTCAAGAAGCACATGAAGTCGGAGCCGAGCGCGCTACAATCGCTGTTGCTGCCGCACGTCGTCGTGCAGGTCGTCGCGAGCACTTCGCACTGCGGGCCAAGCACTTCGCCGATCTCGAGGCACGACTGGCCGGTCTCGCACTGATCGCTGGTCGAGCATTCGGCGCCGGGCGGTAGCTTCGACGACGTACACGCGGCGACGACGATCATCAGCAAGGCAAACCGCATCACGGTCGATAGTACCGCTTGAGCTGCGCCCATAGCTCGAGTGGATCGAAGCCCAAAACGGCAAAAGGGTTCACCGCCTGCTGCGCGCGATGGGCGAGTGACGCGGCCCGGTCGCGGGCAAGTTGCGGCAACATCGCGGCGAGCGCGCTCGCGGCTCGACCGGCCACCGCGGCGACGGCGGCGCCGCCGAGTAAACCGAGCAGCCACGCCGGTGCGGGATCGACGGCGATGCGCTTCGCGTTCATCTCGCGAGCGAGCGTGTCGGACGGTCCGGTCAGCACTTTCATCAGTGTGGCGCGCTCGAGGAACACGCCGATCGACGGCTTCGCGAAGCGCTCTTCGACCGCGGCGAGCACGCGCTTGTAGGCGTGCGGCCAATCCCGCGCGAGCGCGGTTTCCGAAACGACATCGGCGATCGCGCGATGCTGCGACGCGAGGACGATGTCGCCGGCGTCTTTGAGCGCGATGATCGACGTGTGCACGCGCGATCGATCGTCTTCGATCACGTAGGCGACGAGCGCGCTGCGATCCGGCACGAGCAGGTCGAACGTTCGCTGGAGCGGCCCGTCGCCGAGCACCGGCAGCAGCTCGAGCAGCGGCGGCTCGGTCCACACGCCCTTGTTGGCGCGCTTGATCAACGCCCGCAGGGCGACGAGCGCCTGTGCCACACCGTCTTGTTCGAGTGTAAGCGCCGCTTCGATCTCGGCCGATAGCTCGCCGATCAGCCGGCGATCGATCGCGATCACCGCGGCGGCGCCGATCGTCTTGGCGTAGCTCGCGACGTCGACGAGCTTCGGCGGCGCGTCCAATTTGCCTCGCCCCTGCACGACCACCGAGAGCACCCGCTCCGGCGCCCCGTCGCAGATCACCAGCGCCCACGCAGGCCACCCGAGGACGCGCGGGGGCACGAACAGCCGCCAGGCGTTGCGCCAGTGGCGGTCGTCGAGGTCGGCGAGCTCGAGCTCGGGCGACAGCATTGCCGAGATTTTGCCTCATCGGCGAAGACGATCGAGCATTACAACCATGATGAAGACTTGCTCGATCGCGTTTGCACTCGTCGTCGCGGCCACCGGCGCGGCACACGCCGGCGGTACCGCCGGCTCGTTCGGTCTCGGCGCGGAGTACCAGCTCAGCGGCATCGGCGGCATTTCCGGCATGTACGACGCCGGTCAGTTCCACGCCGGCGTCGCGATCGGCTTCTACGACAAGGACGACGCCGGCGACACCGTGTTCCAGGTCGCCGGTCGGTTCTTCTGGCACGTCGCGGGATCGGCACAGGCCGACTTCAGCCTCGGCGGCTCGGTCGGTCTCGAGACGGTCACCGTGCCCGCGATGGCCATGATGGACTCGACGACGAACGTCGACGTCTTCATCGAGCCCGGCTTCCAGATCCGCGCGTTCGTCGTGCCGCACGTGGCGTTGAGCTTCACCGGCGGCATCACGATCGGCGTCGCGCACGACTCGACGGTCGCGATCACCGGCCAGGGCCTCGACGGCGAAGCCGGCGTCACCTACTACTTCTAGTTCGCATCGTCGCCGCCGCCGACGGCCGCGGCGATCGCGACGTCTTGCGCCTTGACCTTCGACGCGTCGAATTTCGTCGCGCCGTCGAGCATCTTGTCGAGCGTCTTGTCGAAGTCGGCCTTGTCGTTCGGGCCGAGCTTCGCGAAGCGCAGGGGATTGATCCGCGCGACGACGATCGGCTTCAAGTATCCGCTCGTCCAGCCAGCGGCCTTGAGCTTGCCGACCGCCGTGTTCACTTCTTCGTCGAGGTCGAGCAGCTTGTCGGCGTGCGCTTCGCGCAGCTTCAGGCTCTTCGTCATCGGATCGGTCGAGAACGATTCGCACTTCGACACGACGGAGTTGTACGCGCCGCCCGAGAATCGCGGGTTCTTCTCGTAGCACACGCCGATCGTGACGAGCGACGGCTGCTCGAGCTCGAACGCGACATCGGTCTCGCTGCGGTTACCATCTTTGGCAATCGCACGCGCCATGCGAATCACCTCGAGCGCCTTGTCCTTGAGGTTGTGCGCCTTCTCGGTGTTGAGCGCCAAGATGCGAAACGCGATCTCCGGCTCGGGCATCACGAGCGCGACGATCGCTTTCGCGCCGAGCATCGTCAGCGCCGCGATCCGGTGCATGCCGTTCGGCGAGATGAAGCTGCCCTTGTCGGGCACCGCGATCACCGGATCCAAGAAGCGGCCGACTTTCGGGATCACGCCGGCGAGCCGATCGGCGTGTGTCTTCGACAGCTCGCGCTGATACGGCGTCGGCTTGACCTTATCGAGCGGCAGCGCGGCGAGCGCGACCCAGTTGCCGCCGAACGGCTCGCGATACGCCGACAACACGTGACCGCCCGCGCTCTCGATCAAACCGCGCAGCTTGGTGATCGCCTCGGACGGCGAACCTGCAGCGACCTCGTCTGCGGTCAGTCCGACGCTGCCCGCCTCGACCTTCGTCTTCTTCTTGCGAGGCGTTGCGGCCTTCTTGGGCTTGGTCTCGCCGGTCGTCTTCTTCTTGTCAGCAGGGGCCTTCGCCATTGCGCAAACTGTAACCCTGGTAAGGTGCGCTCCACATGCCGGAGACGTCCTTTCCGAAGTCGTCGATCAAGGTGTTGCTCCTCGAGAACATCTCGCCGATCGCGACCGAAGCATTCCGCGCCGACGGGTTCGCCGTCGAGACGCTCAAGACCGCGCTGCCGGAAGCCGAGCTCGCCGCGAAGATCCGCGACGTCCATATCCTCGGCATTCGAAGCAAGACGCAGATCACGCCGAAAGTGCTCGACGAAGCGCGTCGCTTGCTCGCGGTCGGCGCGTTTTGTATCGGCACGAACCAGATCGATCTGACGCACGCGAACAAGGCCGGCATTCCCGCGTTCAACGCGCCGTTCTCGAACACGCGTTCCGTCGCCGAGCTGATCCTCGCCGAGATCGTGATGCTGTCGCGCCAGCTCGGCGATCGCGTGCGCGAAGTTCACTCCGGCACGTGGCGCAAGCTCGCGACCGGCTCGCACGAAGTGCGCGGTCACACGCTCGGCATCGTCGGCTACGGCCACATCGGCAGCCAGATCGGCGTGCTCGCCGAAGCGTTCGGCATGCGCGTCGTGTTCTACGACGTGATGGCGAAGCTGCCGATGGGCAACAACCGCTCGGTGGCGTTCGACGAGCTGCTCGCGATCTCCGACTTCGTCACGCTGCACGTGCCCGAGACGCCGCAAACCAAGAACATGATCGGCGCTGCCGAGCTCGCGCGGATGAAGCCAGGCGCGTGCTTGTTGAATGCGAGCCGCGGCACCGTCGTCGTGATCGACGCGCTCGCCGAAGCGCTGCGCAGCGGCCACGTCGGCGGCGCGGCGGTCGACGTTTATCCGGCCGAGCCCGAGAGCAACAGCGATGGCTTCGAATCCGCGCTGCGCGGCCTATCCAACGTGCTGCTGACGCCGCACATCGGCGGCTCGACCGAAGAAGCGCAGGAAGCGATCGGCCGCGAAGTGTCGGCGTCGCTGATGAAGTTCATCAATCAGGGCGCGACGACCGGCGCGGTGAATTTTCCGCAGGTCGAGCTCCCGTTCGCGCCCGGCACGCACCGGATTCTCAACACGCACCGCAACGTGCCCGGCGTGCTCCGCGACATCAATCGGATCGTCTCCGACCTGCACGCGAACATTCGAGCGCAGGTGCTGTCGACCGATCCCGAGATCGGCTACCTGATCATGGATCTCGATCAGGACGTCTCGCAGGCTGTCAACAAAGCGGTCGGCGAGCTGCCGACGAGCATCAAGACGCGGATCTTGTTCTGATGCACCGCTCCGAGCACGACGCGGCGCACTCCAAGCTCATCGCCCGCAGCGCGGTACACTGAGCTCCCGTGCACATCTCGGTCTTCGACATCTTCAAAATCGGTATCGGCCCGTCGAGCTCACATACCGTCGGACCGATGCGCGCGGCGAAGCGCTTCGCCGAGCGACTCGTGCAAGATCATCAGCTCGCCGAGACGACGAGCGTCAAGGTCGAGTTGTTCGGCAGCCTCGGCTTCACCGGCAAAGGCCACGGCAGCGATCGCGCGATCATCTTGGGCCTGCAAGGCGACGAGCCGGCGACGACGAACATCGAGACCGTCGCGGAGCGCGTCGCGCACGCCGGCTCGACGAAACGACTCGCGCTGCTCGGCACGCACGAGATCTCGTTCGATCCCGCCGAGGCGATCGTGTTTCACCGCCGCGAGAAGCTGCCGCTGCACGCGAACGGCATGCGCTTCACCGCGTACGCGAACGATCGCGCGATCGTCGAGCGCATCTATTACTCGGTCGGCGGCGGCTTCGTCGTCGATCACGCGGGCGCGCCGGCCGATGGCTCGACGCCCGCCGAGCAGGTCAGCGTGCCGTTTCCGTTCAACACCGGCGACGAGTTGTTGCGCCAGGCGAACGAGCACGGCATGGCCGTATCCTCGCTGATGCTCGAGAACGAGAAAGCGCACGCGCCGGAATCGGAGGTTCGCGCGAAGATCCTGACGATCTGGCAGGCGATGGATGCGTGCGTGAAGCGCGGTTGCGAGCGCGAAGGCATCCTGCCGGGCGGGCTCAAAGTGAAGCGCCGCGCCGCGAGCTTGTTCCGCAAGCTCAAGAGCGACTCGCGAGGCCCGATATGGAGCGGCCGCGATTCACTCGCGGCCGGGGGGTCGACCGATCCGCTCGTGATCATGGATTGGGTGAACTTGTTCGCGCTCGCGGTCAATGAAGAGAACGCGGCTGGCGGCCGCGTGGTCACGGCGCCGACGAACGGCGCGGCCGGGATCATCCCGTCGGTGATGACGTACTACCGGCGATTCCTGCCGAACGCCGACGACGAAGGCACGATCCGGTTCTTGCTCACCGCGGCGGCGATCGGCGCGCTCTACAAGAAGAACGCGTCGATCAGCGGCGCCGAAGTCGGCTGCCAGGGCGAAGTCGGCGTCGCGTGCTCGATGGCCGCGGGCGCGCTCGCCGAGGTGATGGGCGGCACGCCGGCGCAAGTCGAGAACGCCGCGGAGATCGGCATGGAGCACAACCTCGGGCTGACGTGCGATCCGATCGGCGGCCTCGTGCAGGTGCCGTGCATCGAGCGCAACGCGATGGGCGCGGTCAAAGCGATCAACGCTGCGCGACTCGCGCTGCAAGGCGACGGCACGCACAAAGTCTCGCTCGACAAAGTCATCAAGACGATGTGGCGCACCGGCGCGGACATGAGCAGCAAGTACAAAGAGACGGCGCGTGGCGGGCTCGCTGTGAACATCATCGAATGCTGATAGTGTCGGCCTAGGCATGGAGATCGTCGGGCTCGAGCCGCGGCGGAGCGACCTCGCGCGCGGCATCGTGATCGCGCGGAGCGCGGCGTTGCTCGAGCCGAGCTCGCAAAAAGAGCTGTGGGCCGAGCTTGCCGCGTTCGGTCTGACCGAGCGCTCGGAAGACGACACGCGCGACAACGCCGACAACGACGATGCCGACGCCGCGGCGCGCCAGCTGCTCGCGGCGCCGTGGCTGCCGCCCGATCCGTCGGAGCTGCCCGGTCAGCGCGAAGCACTCGAGCGCATCGGTGCGAAGTACGGCCTCGACGCCGTGTGGTTCATCAAGATCGAGACCGGCATCGACGGCGTTGCGTGGCTCGAGATCGAGCGCGAGAATCGCGAGGCCGAAGCGCAAGCAGAAGCCGACGAGATCGACGACGAGCTCGAGGCCGTCGAGCCGGCCGTCTTGTACGACAACGGCGGCGCCGATGTCGTCGCGGACGACGACGACGATGACGACGATGACGACGAGGACGACGATCTGGATCTCGACGCCGACATCGATCTCGACGAAGTCCAGCTCGACAGTCACTGGCGCAACGGCACGCCGCCGCTCGAGACGTCGGTCAAGTTTCCGATCGAGCAGTATCCGGAGATCATCGACGACTACGATGTCGAGAGCTTCGGCGTCGCGATCAAGCTCGCGGGCTCGCAGCTCGCCGGCGAAGAATCGGTCATCAACGCGTTCTTCGCGCTGTGGCTATCGGTCTATCAGGACGAGCGCGCCGACGACTTCGAGCCGTTTCAGCGCGCCGACGTGATCCACGATCGCCGCCATCGCTCGGCGCTGATGTGGGTCGAGAGCTTCGAGGTGCCGGCGACCGCAGCCGATCAAGTTCACTTCCTGTTGTGGATCGCGGCGCGGCTCGACGAGATCGTGCCGATCGCGTGGGCGCGATTCGACACGATCGACGATTCGACCAAAGCGCACGCGAACGCCGAAGACGGCGCGTTCGTGCTCGCGGGCAATCCGTTCGCCGATCGATTTCGCCGCGCCGGCGAAGAAGCCGCGCTCGCATGGGCGGTCGGCCAGAGCGCATGGTCGCGTCGCGAGCTCGCCGGCATGCTCGTCGAGGTCGCGCTCGAGCACGATCCGGACGATGCCGCGGCCGCGCTCGTCGCCGAACGGCTGTTGCGCCGCGCGCAAGCATTCGATCCTGCGTCCGATGCCGTCGGCTATCTGTCGATCGTGATGGTGCGCCAGCACCGCGTGCCCGAAGCGATCGCGCTCGCACGCAGTGCGCCGAGCCGCGACGTGCGGTTGCTCGCGATCGGCGAGATCGCCGAGCACGCACCCGACGAGCTCGCCGGTGCACTCGAGCTGCTCGACGCCGACACGACCGCGGTGACGCCGCCCGAAGATCTCGCCGAGCTCACGGCCGCGATCGCGCGCCACGCGCCGGCACAGCTGGACGCCGTGCTCGAACGGTTGCCGGCCGATGTCGCGCTGGTGCCGCAGCTCTACAACGCGAGCTTCTCGGTCGATCGCACGCGCGCATTGCAGATCCTTCGCCGCGTGCTGTCGCTACCCGAGCCGCCGAAGTCGGCCGGCGAGGCGCGTACCGCGCTCGTGATGGCTTGGAACAACGCGTGTATCTACGCGCACGCGATCGGCGACTACCGGCTCGCCGTCGAGCTCGCCGAAGGCGGCCAGCGCTTCGGCACCGAGAATCCGTTCATCTATCATTCGGCCGCATGCGCGTACGCAGCCGTCGGCCAGATCGATCGCGCGCTCGCGCAGGTCGCGCTCGCGATCGAGCACGGCTACGAGCACGCCGAAAAGATGGAGACCGACGTCGATCTCGCGCCGTTGCAGAACGATCCGCGGTTCGCCGCGTTGTTCGTCGACTGGCGCGCGAAACGCGCCGATTTGAACTGATGCGCGCGCTCGCGTGCGTGCTGTGCGTGGTCGCGCTCGGCTGCTCGTTCGTGTCGTCGGCGCACAAGCCCAACGGCGGCGACGCGTGCATGCGGAGCCGTCATCCGGCGCAGATCGATACCGCGATCGCGGTGAGCCTCGCAGCCGCGTTCGCGATCGCCCTCGTGTTCGACGGCGTGTGCGCGGCGCACGCGAATGCCGACTGCTCGAACCAAGGCATCGCCTCGGTCGTCACGGGCGCGGCCGCGCTCCTCGTCGGCACGCCGTTCATGGGCGGCGCGATCTACGGCTACGAAAAGGAGACGTGTATCGATCCGGAAGCGGAGACGCTGGCGCGCCGCGCGATCGAAGCCGCCCACGGTGGCGACTGCCCGTTCGCGCTGGCAATCGAGCCCGAAGTTCGCGAGGGCGATCCCGACGTCTACGCGCGACTGCTCGTGCCCGATCCAGACTTCGCGCGTTGCGCTAAGGCGGCTCGCGATGCCGCTGCGCACGACAAGGCCGAGCGAAACGCGTGGTGTCTCGACCGGCGGCGCGAGATCACCGAGAAGGCCAACGCGCTCGAAGACCCCGACGAGCGCGCGAAGCTGCTCGCGACGATGCCGCTCTGCCTCTAGGTTCTAGACGTCCAGATGTCTAGACGTCTAGATGTCCAGACGTCTGGACTGTCAGACCCCCGATCCATCGTCCAGCCGTGGCCAAGCTCTACTTTCGCTACGGCACGATGGACTCGGCGAAGTCGATGAACTTGCTCGCGGTCGCGCACAATTACCGCAAGCAAGGCAAGCGCGTGATCCTGATGAAGCCGCGGCTCGACACGCGGTTCGGCTCGTCGACGATCGCGTCGCGCAGCGGCCTCGAAGCCGAAGCAGATCTGATGGTCGACGAAGACACCTCGCTCGATCCGCGCGAGTTCGCCGGGCTCGATTGCGTGCTCGTCGACGAAGCGCAGTTCTTGTCGCCGTCGATCATCGAAGATCTGCGACGGATCACGGTCGACCCGGGCGTGCCCGTCATCTGCTACGGCCTGCGCACCGACTTCAAGACGAAGCTGTTTCCCGGCGCGCAGCGCCTGATGGAGCTCGCCGACGGCATCGAAGAAGTGAAGGTGACCTGCCAGTACTGCCAGAAAAAGGCGATCTGTAACCTGCGCTTCGTCGACGGCTCACCGACGCTGGATGGTCCGCAGATCCAGCTCGGTGCCGACGAGCACTACGCGCCGGTCTGCTGGGCGCACTACGACGAAGCGACGCGCCACATCGGCGCGGATGCGTCGCGGCCGAACACGGTCCACCCGAGCTAGCGTCAGTACGCGCCGAGCGCGTGCGCCGCGACGAGCACGAGCGCGCCGACCGTCGCCGCGGCCGGGATCGTGAAGATCCACGCCCACACGATCCGCGTCGCGAGCCCCCAGCGGATGCCACGCACTTTCGTGACCGAGCCGACGCCGACGATCGCGCCGGTGATCGTGTGCGTCGTCGAGACCGGAATGCGCAGATACGTCGCGCCGAACAGCGTGATCGCGCCGGCGAGGTTCGCGCAGAATCCGCCGGGCGGCTTGAGCGACGTGATGCCCATGCCGAGCGTCTTGATGATGCGCTGGCCGCCGAGCGCGGTGCCGAACGCCATCGCGGAGTACGACGCGACGATCACCCAGTACGGCGCGCCGGTCGCAGTCGCCGGCATCATGCCGCCCGCGACCATCACGGCCCAGATCACGCCGATCGTCTTTTGCGCGTCGTTGCCGCCGTGACCGAGCGAATACAACGCGGCGGAGAACAGCTGACCGGTGCGGAACGTCTGATCGACCTTGCGCGGTCGCATCTTGCGGAACATCCACATCAGCAAGAACATCGCGAGCGCACCGAGCAAGAGCCCGATGATCGGCGCGAGCACGATGAAGTAGAGCGTCGGCAACAGGCTCGCTTGATTGAGCAGCCCCAAGCCGCCGTACGCGATGCCGGCGCCCGACAGACCGCCGATCAACGCGTGCGAGCTCGACGACGGCAGGCCCCACCACCACGTCAACAAATTCCACACGATCGCGCCGGCGAGGCCCGCGATCACGACCCAGACGAACGCCGGATCGGAACCGTCGATGCGGACGATCTTGGAGATCGTGTTCGCGACGCCTTCTTTGAAGATGAACAGCGCGACGAAGTTGAAGACGGTTGCCCACAGCACCGCGAGCCGCGGCGACAACACGCGCGTCGATACGACGGTCGCGATCGAGTTCGCGGCGTCGTGAAAGCCGTTGATCACGTCGAACACGAGCGCGACGGCGATCGTGATGTAGACGAGGTGTTGCATCGCCGGCTAGCCGTGCTCGAGGATCACGCCCTCGATGATGTTCGCGACGTCCTCGCAGCGGTCCGACGCGTTCTCGAGGTTTTCGTAGATCTCTTTCCACTTGATGACCATGATCGGATCTTTTTCTTCCTTGAAGAGCCGGGCCACCGAGCGGCGCAAGATCGCGTCGCACTCGTTCTCGAGGCGATTGATGTCGATGCAGAGCTTGAGCGTCTGCTGCGTGTCTTTGAGCGTGCGCAGGCCGCGCACCGCGAGCTCGACTTGCTGCGCGGAGCGATGCAACACGTCGGACATGTCGCGCACGTCGCTCGTCATCGATTGGATCTCGTAGAGCTCGATGCGCTCGGCGGCGGCTTCGACGTAATCCATGATGTCGTCCATCCGCGTGATCAAGCGATGGATCGAATCGCGATCGATCGGCGTGATGAACGTCTTGTGCAGCGCTTCGACGCAGCGGTGCGTGATCGTATCGGTCTCGTGCTCGATGTCGGAGATCCGGCGGCACTTCGCGGCGACGTTCGCGCCGGTCGTGACCATCGACAGGAACTCCTTCGTGCCCTCGATCGTCAGCGCGGCGTGCTGCTCGAAGAAGTCGAAGAAGCTGGTCTCGCG